>RFGV01000147.1 GCA_003696605.1 Chloroflexota bacterium
ATATACTTATCAGATTTTACAAAACGGTGTAATTATTCTTCCTTACCCTTAATCCTTTCAAGTTCAAGAGGGTGTCTTTGGGCGAAACAGTCAAAACATAGCCCAGGGGGATGCTCTCCAACCAGTTGCGCAACGGACAATTGCTGCCGTAGACGCTGTCCCCCGTGACCCATTTGGCCGGCAAGCCCGCGGCCAGAGCCCGCTTGAGCATTGCTACCCCCAAGGCCGGCTTGGTGGCGAACTCAACCTCATCCGGCACGCCCGCCGCCCGACACCGTTCCCGGTCTGCCGTCCAACTTTCCGGCAGATACAAGGCCCGATCCACAAAGGTCAGCCCTTTAGCACTGGCATAGGTCAAAAACACCCCGATTTGGCAATTTACCTTTCCCCTGGCTGTGCCACAATACTGCACTTGCACCCCCACCGAATGCTTCCCCTTCTTCAGAAAGCCGGTTTCATCCAGCACCAGCACCCCCGCCTCATCGCTCAAATGCTCAATTACATACGCTTGCAAATCATCGCGTACCTCATCCGCGGCCCACTTGGCTCGGTACAAAAACTGTTGGATACCGTACGGGCTCGCTTGTCCCAACTCTTCGGCCAATTGCCAGCCATTCTTGCGCGGTATATTGCTCATCAGGCCACGGACATAGCCCGCCGCCCATTCTCTGGCTTCCGACCGTGCAAAACGTCCCCCAATTCGCGCCATCAATTCATCAAATTCTTCAATCCAATTCCCAATTGTTTCCATTTTCTACCCTCCTTTTTCTCCAGGGAGGATAGTATACCATTAACATAACATAACTACAACTGTAGTAAAATAGCCATATAACGCCCGCAAATAAGGTGCGCCACGTAAAGCCCAACAATCAAAGGCGACATTCGCCATGACACACCACCCCAATCTTACTCCACCTTGACCGGCCAGGTCAACCCCCAATTTGCCACCAACTTCACACCCGGCACCCCCTCCAATTAATCGCGCCGCTCGAGGCGTCAGCTTGATTTGCTTTGTTAGCCGGGCACACCACCGACTAAAGCCGCCTTACGGCAACCTACACCGCCCATTATACCCCCAACCTCCAACAACCGCCACCCCCGCCGA
>RFGV01000148.1 GCA_003696605.1 Chloroflexota bacterium
ATACTATCATCAGGCCAATCAAGACTATTTCGGGAATTACTATAGATACATTACTTGGACACATTCATGTTATAGCAATAATCGCCAAACTGACAGAGAACGTAGAAGGTTGTATTTGCAGTACGACCTCTCATCATTGAATGCAGCTATTGCCACTCAGGTGGAGTTCAGGTTGAATATCAGCCAAAACACCGCCAACGGCAACAACAATATTGAGGTAACCTCTGTATCAGATATCCCCTTTGCCACCAACCTGACGTACGGTTCATCATCGTCTTCCACAATCTACAATGATCTGGCAAATCCTGTATACTACACGATAAATGCCGGTGGCACCGGCAACTATGGATTTTACAACCTGGGCAGCCAGGCGGTCACCGATCACAATGCCATGCTCCCCAACGGTAAATTTATGCTGAGCCTGCATTGGCCCTATACCCTCGATCCTCCGAGCGGCAACAACTACGGCTACAGAGTCGGTTCTGCAACATTAAAAGTGACCTACACTGTGTGCGATCAGCCTGTTGTTGCGGACAACATTACCAATGTATCCTGCACATCCACCAATGATGGCAGCATTGACCTCATACTTTCGGGAGGCACCGGGCCATTTGCCTTCAACTGGTCAAACGGGGCAACCACGGAAGACATCTCTAACCTCGCCCGTGGCATTTATAAATGTACTATCACCACCGGACAAGGCGCGCAGTGCGATATAGTAAAAGAATATACTGTTCATGATCCCAACCGGCCATTTGAATTTGTGCCAAATTCATTGTTGGTCACCACTTCATCACAAAAGACACAGATTCAGACCTGGCTGGGTACAACCATGGCAGGCGACCTTTTGTACAGGGGAAGCGTTGACGGATTCACGGCATCAGCTTTTCATACCAAATGTGATAACCAGGGGGCAACCCTTTTCATTGCACGAAATGCCACTACCAATGAAATTTTTGGAGGATACAATCCCGTTTCATGGGCCTCCTCAGGTGGTTATCAACCGGCTCCCGGAG
>RFGV01000149.1 GCA_003696605.1 Chloroflexota bacterium
CCAGCAGACTGGGCGAGTTTATCTCTCGGCTCAGTGCCCAACCGGAACTGGCGCCGTGGGTTGGCGAATATGCAGCACGTCTGAGCAAGTTGCTTTCCATTCTGGATATTGACCTGCACGTAGAAGAAGTCACCGGTAAGGACAAAACCATTGAGGTGGTGGTGGATATTTTCAATCGTGTCAACAGCGGCGGCACAAAACTCTCCAAAGGGGACTTGGCGCTGGCCAAAATCTGCACCGAATGGCCGGAAGCCCGGGAGATCATGAAGCATTATCTGGCAGAATGGCAAAAAGCGGGCTTTCATTTTAACCTAGATTGGCTGCTGCGTTCGGTCAATACCGTTCTTACCGGCGAGGCCAAGTTTCAATTCCTGCACGACAAAACTGCTGAAGAGATTCAGGATGGGCTGAAACGGGCGGTTAAACATATCAACACCTGCCTCAATCTGATCAGCAATCGTCTGGGGTTAGATCACGACCGAGTTTTGTTTGGCCGGTTCGGCATCCCGGTAATGGTTCGCTATTTGGATCAACGCAGTGGGCCAATGGATGAAATTGAACGGGATAAATTATTGTTCTGGTTCTTACATGCCGGCATGTGGGGGCGTTTTTCCGGATCTACTGAATCCTATATCGACCAGGATCTTGAAGCGCTAGAAGGGCCCGATGGCGGGATAGACAAATTGATTGAACATCTTCGCCTGTGGCATGGCGGGCTGCGGGTAGAACCGGGGCATTTCACCGGCTGGGGTCTGGGCGCCCGTTTTTATCCGGTGCTTTACATGTTAACGCGCATGGGCGAGGCGCGGGATTGGGGCACGGGGCTTCCCCTTAAGGCCAATCTACTGGGACAGGGGAGTAAACTGGAAGTGCATCACATTTTCCCCAAGGCACAGCTCTATAAACACGGTTACAAAAAGGCGGAAGTGAACGCATTGGGCAATTTTTGTTTTTTGACCAAAGACACCAATTTGAACATCAGCGACCGGTTGCCGGAAGAATATTTCCCGCAAGTGGAACGGGCGCATCCGGGGACACTGGCTTCCCAGTGGATTCCC
>RFGV01000150.1 GCA_003696605.1 Chloroflexota bacterium
ATGTCGGGAAGATCGGCGGCCGTAAGAACGGCCGTTACTCCCGGCACAGCCCTGGCATCGGCCGTATCAATCCCCAAAATACGTGCATGGGCATACAAACTGGTTACAAAACGGGCGTGTAACATACCCGGAATTTGCAAATCTGGCGCAAAACGAAGCTTGCCAGTGACCTTTTCCGGCCCATCTAACAAAGGCATGGGACGACCAATTTGTTTGAATTCGGTCATGTTTATTCTCCTCTTTCCGGCGGCTGGATGATTTTGTTGCCAAATGGCCCAGTCTCAGATATTGCTTTTTCGGCACAACGCTGTGTTCCATTTGAACACCTGCTGACAAGTTTGCACTGCTTCCAGGCTCCCGTTCTCCATCTTACCGCAGGCACGGCCGTTTTCGCAAACAAACATTGTTCCGACTGGTCAAAATCAGCCATTTGGTTGAAAATGTGTACATGAAAGTCGCTATTCTCTCCGATATTCACGGCAATTTGCCTGCCTGGCAAGCTGTTTGGGCAGATGTGGCTATGTGGCAACCGGAACGGGTAATTATCAATGGGGATGTGGTCAATCGGGGGCCACAATCGGCAGCGTGCTGGCAAGTGGTGGCGCGGGGACAAAAGGAAGATGGATGGCTGGTAGTGCAGGGAAATCATGAACGGTATGTGGCCGAACAGGCACAACAGGATGACGGAAACGGCCGTATCACCCTGCTCTCGCAATGGACATACCGACAAATGCCCAAAGCGGCCAGCACGTTGGCTCATTTACCCTGGTCAGTTTCCCTGTTTGCCCCGGATGGGAGTGAACTGCGGGCCTGTCATGCAACAATGCACAGCCAGGAAGCAGCCATTTATCCAGATACGCCCGCCAAAGTGATTCGCTCGCAAATGACACCGTTGCCAGCTCTTTTGGCAACAGCACACACCCATATTCCATTTATCCGCACAGTTGGGGATACGTTGTTGGTCAATTCTGGATCAGTGGGGGCGCCAGTGGATGGGGATACGCGGGCGAGTTATGGGCGGGTGTGGTGGCAAAACGGCCGTTGGCACGCAATGATTCGCCGTGTGTCATATGATCGGGCAGCCACAGAACAGCAGTTTCGTATGTCTGGCTTTCTCACAGAAACAACACCTGTGGCCTGGTTGGTGTTTCATGAGTGGCGGCTGGCACGACAGTTGGTTGTGCCGTGGCGAAAAGCGTATGAGGCAGATATTGCTGCGGGGGTGATCGATGAGGAAACGGCCGTTATTCGCTTCCTGACCAGGTACAAACTAACCCGCTTTTAGCCTGGCCAGTAGTTCCCCCAAGCCAATAATAGTTTTGGCATCTTCAAAGGCGTGTGTGGCCAACATGGCGGGGATTTGCGCCAGAGGCAGCCGCACAATTTCGATTTGCTCATCAAATTCTGGCTGTTGGGGCACAGGCTTCAGGTCAAAGGCAAGGAAAATGTGCATACGTTCATTGGTAAAACCGGCTGACGTGTAATAGGAAACGGCCGTTACCAGCCGCCCGGCCTCATATCCCACTTCCTCTTTCAATTCCTGTTGTGCCCGCTTTTCGGGCAATTCATCTCCTTCCAGCCGCCCGGCAGGAAGTTCCAGCAAATATTTACCCACAGCAATACGAAACTGGCGAATCAGCACCACCTCCGCCCCCAACACTGGCACTATAGCCACCCCACCTCCGTGTACCACCATTTCCCTGGAAACAATCAGGCCATCATCCAAAACGGCCGTTCCAGCCACCACCTGAAAAATACGCCCCTCAAAAAACGGCCGTTTCTCCAGCCACCGCTCCATGCCACACCTCCTTACAAATCTTAAGTCCATAAGAAAGAATTCTGTACTACCATATGCAATAGGACATATGAGAACCTCTTCCCAAGTAGAGCTGTTTTGCTCCTGGCGTCGTTTCCCCAACGGCGCCTTTTTTCATGCTCCTATATGGCTAATGTCATTCTCTCTAAATGACATTTGTAACTGGTAACACGCCCCCCCAACCCTGTACAATGCAATTGATTCACGACAACAAGCAATCATACAACCATGCAGTTGATAAAAGGAGAATCACCATGAAACAGGAACTTGTCAAAGACTGGATGACCAAAAATGTCATTACTGTTCGCCCCGACACAACACTACCCGAAGCCCATCGGCTAATGAAAGACCACAACATCCGTCGCCTGCCCGTTGTAAACGAAGAAGGCAAGCTGATAGGCATCGTCACCCTTGGCGACGTGCGCGAAGCTGAACCATCACAGGCAACCACCCTCAGCATCTGGGAATTAAACTACCTTCTCTCCAACTTACGCATCAAGGAAATCATGACACCCAATCCCATCACCATCTCTCAGGAAAACACCATCGCTGACGCCGCCCGCTTAATGCTGGAAAACAAAATCAGCGCCTTGCCAGTGATGGATAACGGAAAACTGGTTGGTATTATCACTGAGTCCGACATCTTCCGTATGGTTGTCAAACATCAATGGGCATAACACAATTCCTCCTCATCTGAGTAAAAAAAGGGGCGTAGCCAGTTCGGTTACGCCCCTTTTGACTTGCTACTCAATTCTGGTCAATCATCGGGGTTGAGGACCAGCGGCAATAATTTCGGCCGTTACACCATCCTCAAACTGCTTAAAATTCTCAACAAACATATTCACCAGCTTCATCGCCTGCGCATCATACGCCGCCGGATCAGACCAGGTATTCCGCGGATTCAGCACATCATCCGGCACCCCATCAACATGCACCGGAATCTGCAAACCAAAGAACGGCTCCGTAAACGTTTCCACATCATCCAGTTCACCGTTCAATGCTGCCGAAACCATCCGCCGCGTATAAGCCAGCTTCATACGACTACCTACACCGTATGGGCCGCCAGTCCAGCCGGTATTCACCAACCAGACCTGCGCCCCATGCTTGTCAATCCGCTCACCCAACAACCGGGCATATTCTCCCGGATGCAACGGCATAAACGGCGCCCCAAAACAGGCACTAAAATTCGGTTGAGGCTCCGTAACACCACGCTCTGTACCAGCCACTTTGGCCGTGTAACCACTCAGAAAATGGTACATAGCTTGTTCTTTGGTCAGCTTACTGATAGGAGGCAATACACCAAACGCATCTGCCGTCAAGAAAATAATATGTCGGGCATGCCCGGCCATTCCACTGGGATCTGCATTCGGAATATGGGTGATGGGATAGCTGGCACGGGTATTTTCCGTGCGCGAATCATCATCCAGATCAACACGACGGGTTTCATTGTCATACACTACATTTTCCAGAATTGTGCCAAAGCGGCGAGTGGTGGCATAAATTTCCGGTTCGCCGTTGGGATCGAGTCGAATTACTTTAGCGTAGCACCCGCCCTCAAAGTTGAATACTCCATTATCACTCCAGCCATGCTCGTCGTCACCAATGAGATGGCGCGTGGGATCATTGCTCAAAGTTGTTTTGCCCGTACCGCTGAGGCCAAAGAAAATGGCTACGTCATCCTTATCTTTGCCGTAGTTGGCACTACAATGCATACTCATCACACCCCGTTTGGGCAGGTAGTAGTTCATCGCGGTAAAAATACTTTTCTTGATCTCTCCAGCATATTCTGTGCCGCCAATGAGTACCAGCTTTTTGCCAAAATCCACCAGAATAAAGGTCTGGCTGTTTGTTCCGTCCACCTCTGGCTCAGCATGAAAACGAGGCATGTCAATAACGGTGAATTCGGGAACATGATGCCGCAGTTTTTCGGGGTCGTTTTCGCGGACGAACATGTTGCGGGCGAAGAGATTGTGCCAGGCGTATTCGGTGATGATGCGGACAGGCATCCGATAGTCTGGATCGGTACCTACGTACCCATCAAATACAAAAATGTCTCGGTTTTGAATGTATCCCAGCATTTTGCGGTAGAGGCTGTCGAATTTTTCCTGGGAAATCGGCCGGTTGACTTTGCCCCACCAGATGTCTTTTTCGCTGGTTGGTTCCTGAACGATGAATTTGTCGTTAGGTGAGCGACCGGTGTGATCGCCTGTATTGACGACTATGGGGCCCAGGTGGGCGATGACACCTTCGCGCCGCCGCACGACTTGTTCGTATAACATGGGGGTGGAAAGGTTCCAATAAACTGTGCCGGCGTTTTTGATGCCGTGGTTTTCTACGCCGTATTGACTGACGACAGGACCAAAGTTTTGCATGGTAATTACTCCTTCCAATCAGGTTGAGAAATAGCAGGTTTTTTGAGTAACTGCCGTGCAGAAATTTGGCAGGCAGAAAAAAGCTGGGGACTTTGTAACTATTCAGGTATGGTTATTATTTCCCGCAAAGGATACCAGGAACACTAAGCAGAATGTTTTCGTTTCTTTGCGCCCTTTGTGTGCTTTGCGGTTAAATTTTTAACGAAGCCTGTATAGTTACAGTGATTTTTGCTTTTTTCGTGCCGCTTTGTTTCTGTGCAGTTACTTCTCTTGTAGTTTACGACTTTGTGAAATTAAAAACAAATAAAATAAGGGAGGAATTGGGGGGAAGTGGGGTGGAAGTGGATTATAGGGTGAATACTCGGAGGAATGGTGCGGAAATTTTTCCTATGAAAAGGGCGATGGTGACGATGGAAGTGACAGATAAGAAGCATAATCCCATAGCCAGGGGAAAGTAACTGCTCCAGGTAACGCCGGGTTCAAGAACGGCCGTTTCTGGCAACTCCGGATTATAATAAACCGTCACCCTCTTTCCCACCGGATACCGCGCCACAACCTCTTCCGCATGACTCCGATCGCTGGAACCATACTCCCCAAAACTAACCGTATCCGACACATACCGATGATCATCCACCACATAAGAATAACTCACATCGGCATAATAAGTCGTTCCATCAGAATCCGAACTTGCCCGTACAGAAGAAGCAACCACCTCACCAGTCGTAGTCGGCCATCCCTCACTCACACGCGCATTACGCAAAACATTAACCCCTACAATAGTAAGGGTAATACTCGCCACAAAAAACAACCCCAGAAACAGCACATAAAAACAACCCCAAAAAAGTTTTTGAATCATAACTCATCACCCCAGTTTGTTTAAGACGCCCACATTTCAAGAAATAGCCTCTATTTGGCCTGCTTTACAAACCTTGTTACGTTTTTATTATGTTTGGCAACAAGTGGGTTTGCAACCTGACTCTTGTACGGTAGGGTATCGTGTCGATGGCAGGAAAATTTTTGTGGCTTTTTACTGCCTTCATAACACGAAAATTGTTTAACAAGAGAAAAATAACTCTTGTATAATAAATATGCGTTCTGAGGTCGCAAACATATGAGCGAAGACAAAATCATCGAAAAAATTTTGAAAAACAGTAAAACCATTGCAGTTGTAGGCTTCTCATCCCATCCGTCACGTGCCGGTTATTATGTTCCTGCCTATCTTTATGCCCAAGGGTATCGCATCATCCCTGTCAATCCATACTTGCATACCGAGGCATTTGGCGAAAAGCCGCATCCTGATTTGCTTTCTATTCGGGAGCCGGTGGATTTGGTACTTATCTTTCGCCGCAGTGAGCATGTGTTACCGGTGGTGGAAGAGGCCATACAAATTGGCGCGCGGGCAGTTTGGATGCAGTTGGGTATTGTGAATGAAGAAGCAGCGGTCTTGGCTCGCAATGCAGGACTGGACGTAGTTATGAATGCCTGTATGTTGGTAGAGCATCGCAACCGCTCTCATGTATTGTAAGCTGTAACACCCCTTCTGTTTTTCTTGCCTGCTTGCAACTTCTGTTTAGCTTGTCCGTATAGATGGCAGTAACGGACAGGAAGATTGGAGGTTGCCTGAAAATGAGTGAAGAAATTGAAGCGTTAAAAGAAGCAGAAAAGGAAGCAATGGGAATACCTCGTGGAAATGTTTGTTGGCGCTCTGATTGGACGGCGGGTGTTGTGTTAATCGGGCTGGGATCGTTGTTTTTATTGCAGCGACTAACAGGGTTTCATTTGCATAATTGGTGGGCGCTGTTTTTGCTGTTTCCGGCGGTAGGAAGTGTGGGCAAAGCATGGGAGATTTATCAACAGCATGGACATTGGACACGGAAAAGTCGGCAGGCTCTGGGAGGCGCGTTTTTTCTTTCGAGTGTAGGCGTGGCCTTTTTGTTGGGTATTAGTGAGATATGGCCGGTGATATTGATTGGGTTGGGGATTACGGTTCTTGTGAGTGGTAAATGAGGTTGTTTTGAGGCGCTGTAATTAGTCGTGCAGATTTTTCTCTTCGTTTGGAAGAGGGGATTTGGGGGGTAAAAAGAGGAATCGGGTGGAAACGGCCGTTGTTACCCACACACTCATCATTCCCGCCACCAAATACCAAAACGCCACCACCGGCGCATCCACCTCATCTGCCGCCACCATCAAAATATTCAACACCGCCGCAACACGCGCTGCACGCACTACCCGCCTCCTATCAGTTACCCCTGCCCACCCCATCACCCCGCCAACCATCCCCCCCAACAACACAGCAAACAACAGCGGCACCACCAACGCCCACCAATTAAAATACAGCCGATTACGCAACAACTGCCCTACCAACAACGCCAATGGCAACGGATCTGCGGGCACACGTCCTGGCACCAACCCACTCCCCAAACCAGATACCCCCATTCCCAACAGGCCAACTGCTCCCCCAACCAACCACTCCATATAACCAGACAACCATACACGTACACGTTCCAACATCCACCATAGCATACCCGCCAAACCCAACCCCAACCGTAGGCCACAACACCTATCATGGCAAATTGCTAGGGGAAAACAATACTGGTAATATCTACCAGCAAACAACCCACAGGCAACAGGTGAAAAATGAGCGACTCTGAAAACACACACACCTATCAAGTTAAATGGCACCCACCCCAAAAACAATTACAGGCAGCCCAAACAATGAATGGCCTTGATTATTTTCGGGCAATGGTCGCCGGAAAAATTCCGCCACCACCCATTGCCAGCCTGATGGGCTTCACAATGGAAGAAGCAGAAGAAGGTCGTGTCGTCTTTGCCGTCACCCCCCAGGAAATCCATTACAACCCAATGGGCACCGTACATGGTGGACTGGCAGCAACCTTGCTGGACTCAGCAATGACCTGTGCCATTCAGTCCACCCTCCCCAAAGGCATTGCCTCCACAACCATAGAACTCCATATCAACTACATTCGCCCTATCACAAGCCAGACCGGGCGGTTGCGTTGTATTGGAGAGATTATTCATGTGGGGCGCACCATCGCCACAGCCAAAGGACGTGTAGTGGATGAAAATGACAAGCTGTATGCCCACGGGACAACTACTTGTATGGTTTTCTCCATTACACCAGCCCCCCAAAAATAACATAAGGAACTTCAGGAAAGCCGACAACTCAACCAAATAGCATTTTCCACAACAACTGTCAGAAAAACTTCTTTGCTCAATATAGCATCAGAAGTACGTAAGATCTCGCAAAATATTGAAAAATGGAACATTTGTGCTATATTCGGGGCATTATCTTGTTCTATTACACAGAGGAAATTATGGCCACTGTAAAATTTACCCGCCATCTGGTCCGTTACTTCCCTGCCCTGAGCGACCGTGTTCAGGCAACCGGATGCACAGTCGCTGAAATTATTGCTGATCTGGATCGACAATTTCCTGGCCTAGCTGATTATATCGTTGATGATCAGGGGGCGTTGCGCAAGCATGTTAATATTTTCTTGGGGGGAGACCTTGTCCGAGATCGCCAACACTTGCAAGATCCGGTAAGTGAAACGGATGAATTGTATATTTTTCAGGCGCTTTCCGGTGGCTAAATCCGTCTTTATTGACCTTTGTTGACAAGGAGAATTTATCTAATGGCACGAAATCTGCTTATTTTAGGAACCCGTAAAGGGCTGATTTTGTTGCATCGGCAACAGGGGGAATGGCGTGTGCGCCAGACTGCTTTTGCTGGTGTGCCAGTTTCGTATGCAATGCGTGATCACCGTACAGGTGTGCTGTGGGTGTGTGCTGATCATGGTCATTGGGGACAAAAGTTGTACCGTTCTCAGGATGGTGGCGAAACATTTGCGGAAGTTTCGGCCCCAAAGTTTCCTGAAGGAAGTGTGATTTACGATGTGTTCTCTGGGGGGGCAGAAAAACCAGCTTCGCTTTCTTATTTGTGGATTATTGCGCCGGGAGGGGATGATCGCCCGGAACGGCTTTATATTGGCACTGAGCCGGGTGGGTTGTTCCGCAGTGATGATGGTGGCGAGAGTTTCCATTTGGTGGAAAGTTTGTGGCAGCATCCTTCGCGAAAGGAGAATTGGTTTGGTGGTGGGCGCGATCAGGCTGGTGTATGTGCGATTGTTGTAGATCCCCGTGATAGTAATCATTTGTATGTGGGTGTAAGTGTGGGGGGTGTCTATGAGTCTGTGGACGACGGCCGTTCCTGGGTTGGGCGCAATCAGGGACTTCGTGCCGACTATTTGCCAGACCCATTTTCCGAGTATGGTCATGATCCCCACTTCATGGTTGCCAGCCCCAGCAACCCCGACATCCTTTGGCAACAAAATCATTGTGGTGTATTTCGTAGTACCAACGGGGGCAAAACCTGGCAAGACATCTCTCAGCCAAACGGGCCGGTAAAATTTGGTTTTCCCATTGCCGTTGATGCTCATGACCCTGATACCGCCTGGGTTGTTCCCGGCATTAGTGATGAAATGCGCATGCCTGTCAATCAGGCATTGTTTGTAGGCCGCACAGAAGATGGCGGGAAAACCTGGCAAGAACTACGAAAAGGACTCCCCCAAGAAAATGCGTATGATGTTGTCTTTCGGCATGCGCTTGACATTGATGAAGAGCAATTGGCATTTGGCAGTACCACCGGCAATTTGTACTACTCATCTAATCGGGGTGATGACTGGTCATGCATCAGCCATAATCTGCCACCTATTTATTCGGTACGATTTGCTTAGAGAGTATTCGATGAAAAATCGTTGCCCCTGGTGTGGTACAGACTCACTCTACGTACAATATCATGATGAAGAATGGGGAGTGCCGATATATGATAGTCGTAAGCTGTTTGCCAAATTGATTTTGGATGGTGCACAGGCCGGGTTAAGCTGGATCACTATTTTGCGCAAGCGGGAGAATTATTATCGCGCTTTTGATGGGCTAAATCCGGACATTATGGCTACCTATGGCGAAGAGAAAGTGGCCGAATTGTTACAAAATGCGGGTATTGTTCGCAACCAACAAAAAATTTGGGCTGCTGTGCGAAACGCGCAGGCATATGTCAGAATGAGAGAAGCTGGTATTGATTTTGGGGTGTTTTTGTGGCAGTTTGTAAACGGCCGTCCTGTACAAAACGCCTGGCGTGAACTCTCCCAACTACCCGCACAAACCCCTGCCTCGGAAGCCATGAGCAAAGCCCTAAAGCAACATGGCTTCTCTTTTGTGGGGCCCACTATTTGTTATGCCTTTATGCAGGCAGTGGGTATGGTAAATGACCACCTGACATCGTGTTTTCGGTACGAAGCAGTGCGGGTGTTATCAGGCTGAAATTCCCGGCAATACCTGTGTCTGGCAACGTGTGTATTTGCCAATTTTTTGCACCAACTCTTCAGCAGTGGTTGCGCTGCCCAACCGGGCATAATCGGGCACTAAAATCAGATCAATTTGATGCTGGCGGACGTATTGGGCCAAAGCGCGGGTAGTAGGAATAACGGCCGTATCCAGCTTCACCGGCAACGCCCATCCCGACAATCGGGCCTGCGCCCCCTTCAATTCGGCATAAAGCGTTTCCTCCTCTGCCCAGCAATGCGCCCATTCTGCCCCCGGCCGCAACCGCAGCAAAGTCACCTGCTCCGGCGTTTCTCCCACCCGCGCCAAAGCCATCGCCAAAACCTCTTCCGCCCGACACAGCGTAGGGCACAACAAAAGCATGTGGCGCGACCCTACTACGCCACTCCCACGCTTATGCACGCGTCCCATGGTCACATCCCCTCTACCCGGCCAAACAATTGCCCAGGCAACCAAAATCCACTCACTTTTAGACAACCTGCCAGAAAAAGACAATTGCTCCCTTGAGGACTATTTGGCAACAGTTCTGCCAGGTACATTATTAGTGTACAAAAAATGAGGGGCTTAACTCAAGGGGAATACACACCTCTTCAGCTTACATTTATTATCCCCATTCACCACGTTAATTGCCTCACAGCCTGGGGTAAAATCCCCCGACAAATGGTGAAATCAACCCAATTTAATTACTCTCCACCATTATTTTTGTTACCACCATTCCTCATTTGGCTCTTCAATTGTTTACTAATCGGCCGTAATCCCTGCAGAACCAGTGTGGCCAAAATCACAGTAAAAATTGAAATAAAATACGCACCTGCACCAACTGCCATACCCACTGCAGACACCAGCCAAACTGTGGCCGCCGTCGTCAACCCTTTTACACGATTTTTGGTCTGTAACAGTGTGCCCGCGCCAATAAAACCGACACCACTTACTACCTGAGCCGCAATACGGGCCGTATCTTGTGCGGCACCTTTTAGAGGAAATCCCTCAATAGAGAGAATGGTAAACAGACAGGAAGCCATTGCAATTAAAATGTTCGTCCGGAGTCCTGCCGCCCGTCCGTGTACCTCCCGCTCAAAGCCAACAATTCCTCCCAGCAACGCTGCCAGAGTTACTTTTAAGGCGGCTCCCCAACTAAGTGATTGCAAAAATACAACCCAGTCTGGATTTTGTGCCATCTTCAACCTCCCTGTTCAAATTTGGTATTGTGACAAAGGGCTAGTATTTTACCTTGTGTCTGCTCATTGTGAATGTATGTTATAATGCGGCAAATCACAAGAGGAGTTACCTATGCGAAAAGGGCGGCGGCTATTATGGATTCTGGCAAGTGTGCTGGCCCTGTGTATTGTGGGAACGGCCGTTGTTTATATGACGTTTCGGCGTCAGGTAAATCTGGCCGGTATGCTTGGCGCAGGTGGCGTGGCAGATATTACCGTGCCGGATGGGTTTACAGTCAATCTGTTTGCTACCGGTTTGAATGGCCCTCGCTTTATGGCATTTGGTCCTGATGGTGTGCTATATGTGGCCGACAGACGAAACGATCGGATTGTGCGCCTGCCGGATGAAGATGGAGATGGTACGGCCGATGCCATCGAAGTATTTGCCGATGGTCTGAATAGTCCCCACAGTCTGGTTTTTCATGAAAACGCCTGGTATGTGGGCATTCCCAATGGTGTCATCCGCCTGACCGACACCGACGGGGACTATGTGGCCGACAAACGCGAAACATTAATTGACGACTATCCCACAAACGGCCATTCCACACGCACAGTCGCTTTTTTGCCAGACGGCCGTATGGTCGTCTCTGTCGGCTCCAGTTGTAATGTATGTGAAGAAGAGGATCCCCGCCGAGCAGCCATTGTTGTTTATGATGGCCCTGAAGCCACCAACGAACAGATCTTTGCCCGGGGGTTGCGAAATGCAGTTGGGTTGGCTATTCATCCGATAACAGGTGAATTGTGGGCGACCAATAACGGCCGTGATCTGATGGGGGATGATCTGCCACCAGAAACTGTGTACATTGTGCACGAAGGGGCCAATTATGGCTGGCCGTATTGCCACAGCGGCCATATCGAAGACCCGGATATGGGATTTGCGGGGGCGTGTGAGGGAGTCGAACCGCCCATTGTAGAGATGCAAGCCCATTCTGCCCCATTGGGGCTTGTGTTTTATACTGGCCAGAGCTTTCCGGCCACATACCAGAATGGGCTATTTATTGCGTTTCATGGTTCATGGAATCGAAGTATCCCTACTGGCTATAAGGTGGTGTTTTTGCCGCTGGATGACAATGAACCATCTGGCCCTCTGATGGATTTTGCCACTGGCTGGCTGGATGAGGCAAATGATTATACAGTTTATGGCCGCCCGGTGGGGCTGGCGGTTGGACCAGATGGCGCGTTGTATGTGAGTGATGACAAAGGCGGTTTTGTGTATCGGATACAGTACACGGGAAACGGCCGTTAAGTGTTTGGCAGTTTTATTCTGCTGAAATTTCTATAACAATAAACCACCAAATCTCCAGGTCTCACAGTTTTCTGTTTTGAAGCTGTGGGACATTTACGCCTCTTCCTGGTCAGTTAACCAAACCACCTGCTTTGTCCGTGCCGATTCGTATAAAGCCAGCACTGTACGGATATGGTTGCGCGTTTCGGCCAATGTCAGATAGGGCGGTTTCCCGTCCAAAATAGCTGCGTGCATGTCTTCTACTTCACCCAAATAGAGTTCTTGTTCTGGCACAGGGATTACTTCTGGTGTGCCATCTTTAGGATAAAATACTAACTGACGTTCGGCATCATTAACGCCCACAAACGGCCGATTCAGATATAACCGCCCTTCTGTGCCAATCACTTCCGCATAGGTGTAAAACGGCGTGCGAAACGAAGAGCTAATCTGCGCCATGCGCCCATCCTGATAATGCAATTGCCCGGCAAAATCCTCATCTACGCCTGTGTCTCCAAGCCATTGATCTCCCAACACCCATGTTGGAGAACTACCCATCACATATTGGGCAAAGCTGACGGGATAAACGCCCACATCCCACAGACAGCCACCGCCATATTCTGGTACAAGGCGAATGTTTTGGCGGGAACGAAAGGCAAAGTTGAAGGTGGCGCGCACAAGGGTTATCTGGCCTAAACGGCCGTTTTGTACCCACTCGCCTACAATTTTCGTCTGTGGATGATGCCGGTACATAAAAGCTTCAGCCAAAACACGTCCGGTCTTTTCGGCCGTTTCTATCATGGCATCCACTTCGGCCAGAGTTAGTGCCATCGGTTTTTCACACAGCACATGCTTACCCGCTTTCATTGCCCGTATGCTCCACTCGGCGTGCAAATGATTGGGCAGCGGATTGTAGATAACATCCACTTCGTCTGAAGCTAACAACTCCTCATAGCTGCCAAATGCATGTGGAATGTTCCATTTGGTGGCATAAGATTCGGCCGTTTCCCGTTGCCGACTGGCCACAGCCACAAGCTCCCCTCGTGCCGATGCCCGAATAGCCGGAATCAAGCGGCGATTGATATTGGCAGTTGAGAGCAATCCCCATCGCAGTTTCGTCATCTTGCACCTCCACGTATGCCTTGTATGCCTCCAATTTAACCAAAGTTTTCCCCTTCCCCAAAATACAACAAAAAACGGCCGTATCGCGTTACGCACGACACGGCCGTTTCTCTCCCACACTCTCAATCAGAGGCAGTTCTTACAACTTCAATCGCCGCAGCCGCAAGGCATTACTCACCACACTAATGCTGGAAAATGCCATTGCCCCAGCGGCCAAAATGGGATGCAACTGCCGCAAAAAGCTGGGAGCCCAGTCAAACGGCGCCAAAATACCAGCCGCAATGGGAATCAGCGCCGTATTATAGCCAAACGCCCAAATCAGATTCTCCTTGATATTCCGCATCGTTGCCTTAGATAACTTAATAGCCTGTGGCACACTACGCAAATCACCTCGCATTAGGGTCACATCGGCCGTTTCCATCGCCACATCTGTCCCCGTGCCAATCGCAATGCCTACATCAGCCTGGGCCAACGCCGGCGCATCATTAATGCCATCACCAACCATGCCGACCACATACCCTTCTGCCTGCAATTCAGCCACCTTTGCCGCCTTCTCGCCCGGCAACACCTCAGCAAACACCCGATCAATACCCACTTCACGGGCAATGGCTTCGGCCGTTGCCTGATTATCACCAGTCATCATCACTACCATTAACCCCAACTTGTGCATGGCAGCAATTGCTTCTTTAGAGCCTTCCTTAATGGTATCCGCCACACCAATCAACGCACTCGCCTGCCCATCCACAGCCAGCCACATCGCTGTTTTGGCCTCATCTTGCAACTGCTGGGCTTTTGGCTCCAATCCATTCAAATGCACGCCTTCTTTTTGCATCAGCCGCAAGTTCCCTACCAACACCTGATGCCCTTCCACCTCAGCGACAATACCATGACCAGCAATCCCCTCAAAGCGAGCCGGTTCACTTAGCGGCAACCCTTTTTCCTGGGCAGCCCGCACAATCGCCTCACCGAGCGGATGCTCCGAACCACGCTCTGCGCTGGCAGCCAGCCGCAGCCACTCATCTACATTGTCGTTTCCTGTCTGTTCACTCAGCACCACATCGGTTACTGATGGTTCACCACGGGTAATGGTACCAGTTTTGTCCAGGATAATCGCGTTGAGCTTGTGCGCCTGTTCCAAAGCGGCACTATTCTTGAACAAGATGCCGTATTCAGCCCCTTTACCAACACCAACCATAATAGAGGTAGGTGTAGCCAGCCCCATAGCGCAAGGACAGGCAATAACAAGAACGGCCGTTAACCGAATCAACGCCGGTACAAACCCCGCCCCACTCAAATACCAAATCACAAAGGTCAACAGCGCAATGCCTATCACCATAGGCACAAAGTAAGCTGACACCTGATCTACCACCCGCTGAATCGGTGCCTTACTCCCCTGCGCCTGTTCCACCAGCCGAATAATTTGCGCCAGAGCCGTTTCCTTGCCTACTTTGGTCGCCTCAAATTTAAGCAATCCCTGCTTATTAATCGTCGCCCCAATCACCTCATCGCCCACACTCTTTTCCACAGGCAGGCTCTCACCGGTGATCATGCTTTCATCCACACTGGAACGCCCTTCAATGACAACACCATCAACCGGAATTTTTTCACCAGGCCGGACGATGACAATATCCCCTTTCACCACTTCAGCAATGGGGATATCTTTTTCCACGCCATCACGAACAACACGTGCCGTTTTGGCCTGCAAACCCATTAGCTTTTTGATCGCCTCACTGGTGCGCCCTTTCGCTCGTACTTCCAGCAGCTTGCCCAATACAATGAGGGTGATGATGACCGCTGAAGTCTCAAAATACACGTGCTCACCCAACACAGTCGTCCCCAGTGTTTTGGCAATCATCACGGCTACGCTATATACATACGCCACCGACGATCCCAATGCCACGAGGACATCCATGTTTGCGCTTTTGTTTCGTAATGCCTTGTATGCCCCCGTGTAGTAGTCCCAACCTACATAGAATTGAACAGGGGTAGCCAGTGCCCAAAATAGCCAGTTCACCCAATTGGCATGCGCCCATTCGCCTAGCAAACCAAAGTCACGCCCCATGCTCAACAAAAACAGCGGGAGTGAAAAAACGACACCAATGAGGAAGCGGCGTTCTTGATGCCTGATTTCCCGTTCACGAGCCAGGGCTTCAGCATCTTCCAGGGTTTCATCTTCGGCCGTTTCTACGACGTCGTAACCCGCCTTACGCACCGCTGCCACTAAATCGGCACGTGTTACCATGCCCGGCGTATACGTTACTGTTGCCTTTTCGCTGGCAAAGTTCACGGTGGCTGCCAACACCCCGTCCACCTTGTTCAGCGTGCGCTCAATCGTATTGGCACAATTGGCACACGTCATCCCCACCAGAGGCAATTCCACAGATGCCGTTGGAATTTCATAGCCAGCTTTCTTTACTCGTTCAATCACTTGTGTCGTCACAGCCTTGGGATCGGCCGTTGTCGGATCATAAGTGATTGTTACTTTTTCGCTGGCAAAATTAACCATGGCGTTTTTTACACCAGGTACTTTCCTGGCATTACGCTCAACAGCCGCCACACAGTTGGCACAGGTCATTCCCAATACCGGTAATGTGACTTGTTTTTCTTGCGTTGTTTCAGTCATTGTTACCAACCCAATTATGAAGACCTGACCGGTCTTTGCCTGTCAGGTCTTCTTCTCCATTTAGATTATTATGTAAGTTTTCAGAAGAATCAATTGACCTGAATCAGGCCTTCGGGAGGATAGTTGATTTCAGTCAGAAGCGCCTGAATCTTCTCCCAGGTAGCTGGCTCTTGCCACTCTACTGTTACTTGTTTGGTAGCCTGATCCGCCTTGACACTAACGACACCTTCCAATTCGCTCAGTTCCATTTCAATTGTGTGTGTGCAATGCCCACAGCTAATATTTGGGACAGTAAAAGTCTTGCTTGTCATTTTGAACATCTCCTCAGAATGAATTTAGAGTTTGTTATGCATATCAAATACGCTGGTCACTTCCTGCAACATACGTTCCCGCTCGTCAGGATCATCGCCACGAATGGCAGTGGTCATGCAGGTGCGCAGGTGGTTATCCAGCATCATGGCACTCACCTTGTTCAAGGCCGCCTGCACAGCTTGAATCTGGCGAATAACGTCAATGCAATAGGCATCTTCGTTCACCATGCGTTCAATGCCTTTCAGGTGACCTGAAGCACTGGCGAGTCGTTGTAATATGGCTTTGCGTGTTGCATCATCCATTTTTGTGTCTCCACCCACCCCCCTAGGGGGGGGATTTGTTGTTGATTATAGATAGTTTTGCGTTAAGTGTCAAGAAGTTTTGGTTTTTTCGAAAACTGATCGGGGGAAAGTATTGACCGAGTAGGACTATGGTGCTATACTTTTATCGGCTCCCCCCCCCAGAGGTGGTTGAACTAGCGCCCGTTAGTTCACCACCTCATTTTTTTTGGAAGGTGATCATGACAGAACAAATGCCACAATTGGTAGATGATGCTCATACACTGGCAACGGCCGTTCTTGTGCATCGTGTTTTACGTCCCCAAGGTGATGGCCCTTTTCCGACAGTGGTTATGATCCATGGACGGGCTGGCAATGAAGATGTGATGTGGATCTTTCGCCGCACATTGCCACAAAATTGGCTGGTTGTTGCCCCACGAGCCATCAAGCCAGATCCAGATGGTGGGTACTCATGGCATCCACGCCAGCCAGGTGAATGGCCATCTTTATCCAGTTTTGGCGAAGCAGTAACGGCCGTTTTCCAATTCCTCCATGCCCTCCCCATCCTCTACAACGCCGACCCCAACCAAATATACCTCATGGGCTTTAGCCAGGGAGCCGCCACCGCCATCGCCACCGCCCTCCAGCACCCCACCCTGGTTCAAGGCATCGCCAGCCTGGTTGGCTTCATCCCTCCCCACCATCAGACAGCCATCGCCCACCGGCCTTTGCACAACATGCCTGTCTTCATGGCTGTTGGCAAAAAAGACCCCCTCATTCCTCTGCACATCTCACGCACATCTGCCACTGCCCTGCGCCAGGCAGGGGCCAATCTCTTCTATCAGGAATACGACACCGGTCACAAATTAAACGTTGCTGGCATGCGCGACCTGACTGCATGGTGGCAAGCCCGCGCCCAAGCCCTCACCCTCTGATTTTCTTGCACCCCAATTTAGTAAACAGACCCTGAATGATTGTCCAAACCTGGTTATTTTCCTTTATAATGAAAGAAATTGAAACACATCAGCATCATTCAAACGAGCCATTCTCAATACCCAAAATAGACCAAAAGCCTTAATCTATATTTAAGGATCATCTGGCATAATCAGATAAGAATGAAAAGACGAACGACACAGGAGTGGATTGACGCCCTTTCCCAACCGGGCAAGGAACAAGACCGCGCTATCGCAGACTTGCAAGATTATTTATATCGCGCGGTATGGCTCTATTTGCGCGAAAAACGAGCCAGCCTGAAGTACGAAGAGGCCGATTTGCGCTCGATGGCTGAAGATTTTGCCCAGGATGCCGTACTCACTATTGTAAACACCATTAACACATTTCGTGGCGACTCTCGTTTCACTACCTGGGCTTATCGCATTGTCATCAATACCGCTGTCAGCGAGTTGCGTCGCCGTCGTTATAAAAATCTGTCACTGGAACAGCTGGAAGAAATGGAATCGAATGCATTCCAAAATATTGTGCGTGCCGATCCTGAGGATGACCCTGATGTAACCACTGAAAAAAGAGAGGCTATCGAACAGTTGCGCCGCATTTTGGATGAGTCACTAAATGAGCGACAACGGTATGCCATTGTCAGTGTTTATTTATTGGAGTGTTCCATGCAGGAAACGGCCGAACAACTGGAAACCAACGTCAACAATTTATACAAACTACTCCACGACGCCCGCAAAAAAATTAAACAGCATTTAGATAAGCACCACATGAGTCCAAACGATTTACTTGCACCATTCCGCGGTCAGTGGTAAGAATTACCCAATCAGTGGCGTCTTATCTATGTGAAGAGTACACAAACGGAGGACTACCGTTGACTCCCAAAATTCTCAGTGAGTGGATCCGAAAAATTCAAAACACCCAGGAAACTGAACCCGATTGCGATTGGGTGAAAGCGTATTTGCCTGCATTCGCGGAAGCCAATTTTACCGGCCAGCCATTTGACAAGGAGGCTCAGGTTCGCGTTCACCTCAACCAATGCCCTGATTGTGCTGAATTGTATGAGGGTATTCAGTTTTTGCTGCAGCAGGAAGCCGACAACGAGTTGGAATCTATTGAAATCGAATCTGAACGGGAAACTGCTGCCCCCCCACCCCATAGTCAAAGCGAAACCTCACCTATTCCCGCGCCCTGATGCTCTATCTTCGTCACTCACATTGCTCATGGCCTGGCTTGCAGGTTGATGGTTTGCAAGAGCACGTGGTCGGTAACGGCCGTGCCGGCATCATCCAACACCGCCACCCGTTCCCCCGTTGTCGGGTCATAGAGCCCAACAATCACCATATATTCAGCTAATGGTGCGTGAGTAGCCACAGGAATGGCGTAAGTATCTACAATTACTTCGCCCGCCCGCCATGTGGTGGTAGGTCTGGTGTTGGCTACTGGTTCATTATCTTGTTGTCCCCAAAGGAAATTCCCTGTTTCGGCGTTAAAGGTATTGCCTTGCAGGTGTGTGAACACTTTGTATGGTCGTGTCACGCCTCCTTCGCTTTGCCAGTACAAGGTCAAATGAACTGTCCCGCCAGGAAGTGCGTTGCTTGTATCCAGGTCGTACCCGAGCAGGGTAATGCCATGGTCAAATGATGTGTTGAGTGGATGAGAAATAGTAACGTCGGCTGGTGTTAAAAAGGTGGCCTGGTTTTGGTGAATTGTGACCTTGCCAAATGTTACCATACCTGTGTCTGTGTTTAGGGCAAATGTGTAGGGGCCTGATGGTGCTTCCGGGGGGACGAGTAAGTCTACTTGCTGGCGGATGATGCCGTTGGTTGGTTGTATGTCGTCGGCCAGGATGGTTATTTGTCGGGTTACCCAGCCAGAACGGCCGTTTTGCGCCACCAATTCTATCTCCGCAGTAATTGGCCTTTCTGTGCTTTCTGGAACACGCCAATATGTGAATAGTCGAATTGTCTCGCCACTGTGGTAGTCTCGTGTCGGCACATCGTAGCCAACGAGAGATACATTCTTGTTCAATGCAACGGCCGTTTCGTAACGGGGCGTACTGTTTGTTAGCTGTTGGATATTGGCGGCACGTTCTGGTGTGCGCGCAAAAAAGTACAAGGTTTTATCCCCATAGGCAAAAGTGCGTGTGGCGAGTGCGCGCGCTTGTAACCACGCCACCAGCACCCCATTCGGGTCTGTTACAGGGGCATATTGGGTGACAACAAGCCAAAGGCCATCGTGTTGTTGCCAGATTGGTGTCAGGAATGTTTCGGCCGTTTCTGGTGTTATCTGCCACGATTGGGGCACGCCATACCAAAATTGGGGGTAATGGTAGGCAAAAATAGGCCAGTCGGTATCCGTTTGCAGGACAACGGCATCCTTATCGTGGCGATAGGCATCAATAGTGGCTGTGAGCGCAATGTAATCGTCACGCAAAACACGGCCGTTATGGTAGCCATCCAATCCCAAGAGGGCGACATACACCACAAAACCACCTGCCACCAAGCCAATGAGTTTGTTTTGGTGAGCAATGGCCGTTATGGCCCAGGCCATCATCACCACATAGGCACCCAGAAAAATAATAAGGTAGCGTGGGGCCATCTGCGGCGCATAGAAGAATGTTTCTTTGGGCAGAGAAACCAAAAAGACAACGGCTGCCGGAAAAACAAGACCAATCAGAAGCAGGAACAGGATACGGCCGTTCTTTACATCCCGTTGTTGCCAACTTTGCCACACCAACATCCCCGTTCCCGCCAAAAAAATGATCAGAACAGGCATCGTGTACGGCGCATAATCGGCCACATTGAGCGGAATACCAGTTGTCAATACCGTCCAGTAAATGAGGACAAAATTTTTCAATGTAATAGGCGAAGCCGATGTCCAGGTGGGAATTCGCCCCAGCGCGTAGGCCAGCCAGGGAGCAAAAAGCAACAGCACCACCCCCTGCCCCAACGACCAGCGCCAAAATTCACGCCATTTTTCTTTGGCACGGGGCAGTACCCACACCAGCCAGGTGAAATTTGCCACTACCAGCACCAACACAAAAAGATATAGCGTGTACAGTCCGGCCGTCATAAAAAAGATATAGGCCAGCCAGTCTGTTGGCTTTCCATATTGCCAGATGCGAATGGATGCCCACAAGGCCAGTACAGCCAGCAGTGCGGCCAGGGCATACATGCGCATTTCTTGCGACCAGGCAATGTCAAAACGGGAAAGGGCAAGGAGAATACCAGCAAAAACGGCCGTATTCCGTCCACCTGTCATCTTCCCCAACAAATAAACGGCCGCAATTGTCAGCACCCCTACCAACACAGAGAAATAACGCAAGGCAAACTCACTATCACCCGTACCAGCACGCCAAAAATGAAGCAACCAAAAGTATAGACCCGGATGCACATCGGCAGCTGTCCATCGAGAAATGGCCACCAGAGATTGCCGTGCCGCCCAGGCAGCCAGTCCTTCATCCCACCACACACTTTTGTCACCCAGGCGATGGACTCGCAGCCCAAAGCCTGCAATCAATGTTGGCAGTAGCCAAAAATACCGGTTGGCTACCAGATAGTTTGCTATTCGTTGCCAGAAGGGTACTACTCTTTGCATCTGCCTGTCCCAAAAAAAGACACGGACATTTTTGCCCGTGTCATTTATTTTGTGGCGGATTAGACCAAAAA
The DNA here is from genome assembly GCA_003696605.1 of Chloroflexota bacterium. Lineage (GTDB taxonomy): Bacteria > Chloroflexota > Anaerolineae > Promineifilales > Promineifilaceae > J033. The sequence goes on from RFGV01000150.1 coordinate 20,946, forward strand.
CGGCCGTTTCCGTCAATACAATACACCAGTAAATAAACACACCCACACACAACAATACGCGCCAACCTCAATCCATTATGAGAATACGGCCGTTTTCACCCCTATAGGACCTTTTTCTGCAAAAAGTCAGTAAGAATATCACCCAGGTTTGCGTCTTATCATACAAACAGCATAGATGACGGCACTGCTCACACCAGACAGCGCCGTTGTTATCCGGCCCGTTTCCTGACAGTTCTCCGGCCTGTAGGGACTGGATAACCGGGAAAGTGGCATCGCAGTTTACAATATAGTTTTGTACCTATACAGGAATAAATGATGTCATGAAAGGGTCGCTCTTATCTGGTGCGACCCTTTTTTGTTTCTAACCTTACAAATACAAAAATAAGAGGTGTAAAGATGGCAACAGGAGCCGCAATTTTAGAAAAAATTGAAAAAATCCAGGACTTAAGTGGATTCCGGGATTTGCATTGGGAGGGTAGTTTTGCCGAATATCTGGATATCGTTCGGGAAGATCCTCGTGTAGCCCGCTCCTCATTCCAACGTCTATACGACATGATCGTATCGCATGGGCAAACGGAATACACCCGAAACCGGGAAAAGCTGATTCACTACCACTTCTTTGATGACCCGTTTGAAAACGGCAAGGATGCCGTCTTTGGTATTGATAAGCCGCTGATGGAACTGGTACAAATTTTCCGCTCAGCAGCACATCGGTACGGCACAGAAAAACGGGTTATCCTCTTGCACGGGCCAGTAGGAACAGCCAAAAGCACAATTGTACGATTGCTGAAAAAGGGTCTGGAAGCCTACTCACGCACAGAAAACGGCCGTCTTTATTCCTACTACTGGCAACTGGAAAACGGCGAACGCATGGACTGCCCCATGCACGAAGAACCACTCCATCTCATCCCCGAAGAATTCCGCCCCGCAGTCCTCGAAGAACTCAATCATGGTCGCAATGGGCTGGAACGCATCGTTATCGAAGGCGATCTTTGCCCCGTGTGCCGATTCATATTCAACGACCTGTTAGAAAAGCACAATGGCGACTGGCTCAAAGTAGTAGAGCACGTGCGGGTAAAACGCCTGTTACTCTCTGAAAAAGACAGAATAGGCATTGGCACATTCCAGCCAAAAGATGAAAAAAACCAGGACTCCACAGAACTAACCGGTGACATCAACTATCGCAAAATTGCAGAATACGGCTCCGATTCAGACCCCCGCGCCTTCAACTTTGACGGCGAACTGAACATTGCCAACCGGGGATTAGTGGAGTTTATTGAAATCCTTAAGCTAGATGTCGCCTTTTTGTACGATTTGTTGACTGCCTCGCAGGAACACAAAATCAAGCCCAAGAAATTCGCCCACACAGATATTGACGAAGTTATTTTGGGGCACACAAACGAAGCAGAATACCGACGCCTGCTTAGCAATGAATACATGGAAGCATTGCGCGACCGCACCATCAAGATTGATATTCCCTATAATGTCCGCTTTCAGGACGAAGTAAAAATTTACCAGCGGGATTTTAATGAAGAGCGAGTAGTCGGAAAACACATCGCCCCCCATACACTGGAACTGGCTGCCTTTTGGGCAGTTTTAACCCGCCTGGAAGAGCCAAAACGAGCGGGGTTATCACTGGTGCAAAAATTACGCCTGTATGACGGCCGTTCTTTGCCCGGCTTCACCGAAGACACCGTCATCGAACTCCAGGCCGAAGCCAAAAACGAAGGCATGTTTGGCATTTCCCCACGTTACATCCAGGACAAAATCTCCAATGCCCTTGTCAAAGACCAAAGCCGCACCTGCCTCAACCCCTTCATGATCATGCGCGAACTGGAAACCGGCCTCAAACACCACTCCCTCATCACCAGCGAAGAAGAACGCAAACGATACCGCGAACTCCTCTCCGTCGTCCGTGCCGAATATGACGAAATCGTCAAAAACGAAGTCCAACGCGCCATCACCGCCGATGAAGAAGCCATCAAACGATTGGCTGCCAATTACATTGACAACGTCAAAGCCTACACACAACGCCAGAAAGTCCGCAACCCATACACCGGCCAGGACGAACCACCCGACGAACGGCTGATGCGCTCCATCGAAGAAAAAATCGAAATTCCCGAAAGCCGCAAAGATGACTTTCGCCGAGAGATCATGAACTACATTGGTGCCCTGGCCATAGAAGGCAAAAAATTCACCTGGGACTCTAATGAACGCCTGCGCCGTGCACTTGAACTCAAGTTATTCGAAGACCAAAAAGACTCTATCAAATTGACCAGCCTTGTTTCCAATGTCATTGATCAGGAAACACAGGAAAAAATCGAAGTGGTCAAGAGTCGCATGATAAAGAATATGGGGTATTGCAATGTCTGCGCGACAGATGTTCTGAACTATGTCGCCAGTATCTTTGCCCGGGGAGACACTCAGGAGCGTTAACAATGATCTACTTCAGCGTAGCCCATCGCATTGATCAGGATGCCGGTCGGTTTCGGCAAATTGTACGGGGGCAAGTACGACGCAATTTGCGCAAGTACATGTCCAACGGTGAACTAATCGGCCGTCAGGGAAAAGACCTGGTTAGCATTCCTGTGCCCCAAATCGAACTACCCCACTTCCGTTTTGGGCAAAAACAAATGGGAGGTGTTGGTCAGGGAGATGGGGATGTTGGTACGCCGCTAGGTCCAGGCAATCCGGGCGATGGAAGTGGCGAAGCAGGCGATCAGCCAGGGCGGCACATTCTGGAAGTGGAAATGTCGCTGCAAGAGCTGGCCGAAATTTTGGGTGAGGAATTAGAGCTGCCCCGTATTCAGCCAAAAGGGAAACGAAATGTAGAAGGGGGAGTCGTCCGTTACACCGGTATTCGGCGAGTGGGACCGGAAAGTTTGCGGTCGTTTAAGCGGACGTATCGGGCAGCTCTGAAACGACAATTAGCAGCCGGTTTGTATAACCCGGAACGGCCGATCGTCATTCCCATTCGAGATGACATTCGCTACCGCTCCTGGGAAGTACACCCTCGCCCCCAAAGCAACGCAGTTATCTTCTATATGATGGACGTCTCCGGCAGTATGACCCGAAATAAAAAAGAGTTGGTGCGTCTGACTGCATTTTGGATTGATACCTGGCTGCGCGCCAACTATAAAAATCTGGAAGTCCGTTACATTGTGCATGATGCCGCAGCCAAAGAGGTGGATGGTCATACTTTTTACCATTTGCGGGAGAGTGGCGGCACGCGCATTTCTTCGGCCTATCAGCTTTGCCGCAAGATTATGACGGAAGAGTATGATCCGGAAGACTGGAATTTGTATGCGTTTCACTTTTCGGATGGAGAGAATTTTGGGGGAAGTGATGATGAGTTGTGTCGGGAAATTTTGGAAGAGTGGTTGCTGCCTCGCGTGAATTTGTTTGGCTATGGACAAGTGCCCGGAGGATACGGCCGTATGTTCCTCGACACCATCAAGAAAATCGAAAACGAAAAACTTGCCTACGCCACCATCAAAAACAACGATGCTATTTACGACACCATCAAAACTTTTCTCGGTAAAGGACTGTGAGATTCACCATGATTGCACCTGCCCTCCCTCCCGATCTGGCCGAATTACAGGCAGAAATTGAAGCCTACGCCCGTGAATATGGGTTGGATTTCCCTGAAATTCGATACCAGATGCTCGATTACAAAACAATGAACCTCGTAGCCGCCTACGACGGATTTCCAACTCGTTATCCACACTGGCGCTTTGGCATGGAGTATGAACGGCTCTCCAAAAGCTACGCCTATGGCCTGCACCGTATTTATGAGATGGTCATCAATACCGATCCTTGCTATGCCTATTTGTTGGTCAGCAATTTGCGCGTTGATCAAAAGTTGGTGATGGCTCATGTGTGTGGACATGCTGATTTTTTCAAAAACAATCTTTGGTTTGCCCACACCAACCGCAAGATGCTGGACGAAATGGCCAATCATGCAGCTCGGATTCGTTCGTATATTAATCGGTATGGACTAGAAGCCGTAGAGCAATTCCTGGATGCGTGCCTCTCGTTGGACAATTTGATAGATATTCATGCGCCTGGAGTAAAGCGTCGCCCAGAAGTGGAAGATTCTCCCCCCGAAGAAATGACGGCTATTCCTAAACTCAAGGCCAAAGATTACATGGACCCTTTTATCAACCCACCCGAATATATCGCCGCTCAGCAACAAAAACTTCAGGCCGCCCGCGAACAGCGTAAACAGTTCCCTGAACAACCGGAGCGGGATGTCTTGTTGTTTCTTATGCATTACGCGCCGCTGGAAAACTGGCAACGTGACATTTTGGGTATTGTGCGCGAAGAAGCGTATTACTTTGCCCCGCAACGTCAGACTAAAATCATGAATGAGGGTTGGGCGTCTTATTGGCACAGTACGATTATGACGCAGCGGGCTCTCAAGCCAGAAGAGTTGATCGACTATGCGGATCATCATGCGGGGACGATTGCGGCTCATCCTGGTCGCCTGAATCCGTATCGCCTGGGACTGGAGTTGTTTCGGGATATTGAAGACAGGTGGAATCGAGGTGCGTTTGGTCCTGAATATGAGGCGTGTGATAGTCTGGAAGCTCGCCGTAACTGGGATCGTCAGCTTGGGCTGGGGCGGGAGAAAATATTTGAGGTGCGGCGCATTTATAATGATGTGGGCTTTATTGATGCGTTTCTTACAGAAGATTTTGCCCGCGAACATAAGTTGTTTGCTTTTGCTTATAATGAGCGGCAAGAGCAGTATGAGATTTCTAGTCGGGATTTTCAGGAAATCAAGCGGAAGTTGCTTTTTCAGTTAACTAATTTTGGGCAGCCGATTATTGATGTGGTGGATGCGAATTATGAAAATCGGGGGGAGTTGTATCTGGTGCATCGGCATGAGGGGATTGATCTGGATGTTCCTTTTGCGGAAGCGACGCTGGAGAATTTGCATTTTATCTGGAATCGGCCTGTTCATCTGGAAACAGTGGTGCAGGATAGTGGTCGGGTGTTGTTTAGTTTTGGGCCAGATGGCCCACGACAACGGAAGCTGGATTGATGCAAAAAAGCCCCCTGCTTCTAAAAAGAGGGGGCTACCAACGAAAAAATGAGGGTTATCGGCGGCGGGTAATGAAGAAAACGGCCGTACCGAACACCAGCAATCCCAATCCACCCAAAATCAGCCAGTTCGCCGCATTATTAGAAGATGGCTCTGCTTCCTCGCCAACGCTCTCCGCTTCCATATGCACATCTACATCCACATCCCCAATACGGCCAAACAAGCGGGCTGAATAGGGGCCATCGGAAAGCATAAATGGCTCAGTCACATAATCGCCGGCCATATCACCTGGCTGAAGGGAAAATTGTTTGACTTCACCGTTGTGTGTTACCTCAGCCTGCAAACTATTCTCCAGACCAGAAACAGGGTCATTCCCTTCCACAATGCGAAAAACCAGCGCATTTTCCGCACCGGCTACCGGCGGCTCGTTCTGCCAGCCTAAAATAATGGTGTATGGGTCAACTTCGACAAACCCGTGTGCATAGACGGGCAAAACGGCCGTTATCAGCCCAGCCAACAAAACCAACATCAATGTTCCTGCCTTTACAAATTTCATCATCTAACTCCTTTCAACTTCAAATTTTCAGAGCAATACGGCCATAAAACAAACCTATGGGGATGTTTGTGCACTCAGGCGGCGCACATAATTCACCAGATGCCACGTCTCTTCCTTTGTGAACTTATCACCAAAAGCAGGCATAGCCGAATCCGGAATTCCCTCTCGAATCCAGTAATACAAGTCACCATCTGGATGTGTTGCAGTATGACCAGCCGCAAAATCTGCTGGTGGCGGGTTCAAGGTCAACGCTGCTGGACCATCTCCGTGCCCTTCTGGGCCATGACAAACCACACAGTTTTCCTCATATAATGCTTTACCAATAGCAACAGACTCGGCATCCGGCAGAATGGGATTTGTCAAAAACTTGGTGGGCGTAAAATCGTTGGTAAAGAAATCTATTGCCTGAAGTGCACCTAGCCAGAAAACCAGCAAACTAATTAACAAAAGTGGCGCCAGTTGCCATTCATTACGAGCGGCTCGCATAGATAAAATCCCCCACCCAATAGCAAAAAGAATCAACAAAATACCAGTTCCGCCACCACCTGCCAGGGTCATAAATCGGGCAATGCTTTCCAACGGGTTGTTACGCTGTTCATTAGATCGGATGCTTCCACCCAATCCAGCCTCCAGCCGAAATGGCGCAAATGCATCAAATTTATCAGGTCGTCGGATTGCAATTTCTACCTGCCAATTACCAATTAGACTAATATAACTTCCTTCCAATTGGTAAATGCCATTTCCAACAGGCTCAGCCACTGCCTCCGAAGCGCCAATGGACTGATCCAAAAAGGTAAAGCGAAAAGACAGTTCACGGACATCAGTGACAGGTTGGCCATTTTCATCAGTCAAACGTACTTCAAAAGTATTTGGACCGGTAAGTGCTGGTTCTATGGTTAACGTGACATCCAAATCATCAGCCCTGGTGGTTACCGTTGTTTTACCAGGCGCATCAGCCAGCAAAGGGGCTTCAACAGCTCGTTGCAAATCCGTCAGAATACCCACCGATAGAAGCACAAGAACCGCAAACAGTGCTTCTCCGCGTGCCAGCCAGGTAAAACGGTGTATCAGTTTTTGGGTTTGTTCGGTTTCTGGCTGTTCATAGGTAGCATACAGACGCGGCTTGATAACAAGTAAATTAATGGCAGCAATTCCAAATGCAGGCAACGCTAGCATGATTTTGCCCAACAAAACAAGCCCATAAGCTGTGCCAACCAATTTTGTCCAGCTATTGACGTGTTGCCAGGCAAGATACCCCCCGCTAGCCAATAGAAAGCCAACGGCCGTTGCGGCCATACCGGAAAAGTCAAGCAACAAGTTAAGAGTCAGCCAGGAACGTTCTGCCGAATCGAGTTCACGTGCCAACCAGAGGGAAATAGCAAGATAGATTAATCCGCCTACCCACAAACTGGCAGCCAGGGTGTGGACAAAATCAACGGTGATGGCCACGGCTACATTTTCTGACAAGGCAGCACTGTGGCTCACAAAAGAGATGGATACAGCTAATAGCATACTTGTCAGCAAGCCAGCCCACCACCCCCAACCACGGATTGGGTATGCATCTGCATGTCGTTTGACAGACGGCCGTTTCCTCGCAAAAACCACTTGCCAGACCACGCCACCCAACAATAAAAGCCCCACACGACCAAGCCAGATACGACCGAACTGTGTCTTTGCCCAGATACCAAAATTGCCGGCAAAAAGAGAATACTGATTATTCTGATCCACCAAAACAAGTATGAGGTTACCAGCCAACACCACTAACCCACCTATGATCAATTTCGACGTAACCTGAACCAGCCTCCAGTCCACATCCTGCTCATGGCGGGACATTTTAATACGTCGATAACCAGGGACCCACACCAGTAACCGGAAAGCATACCCACCTGCCAACACCGTTGTTGCCACAACCGCCAGCGAACGTGCCGCTGCACTCAGGGGAGAAAGTCTGGCAGAAACTGTCGCATCACCAGATGTAGCTGCCAGTTCTTCTACCCCTACACCAAATGAAAATGTACCACTGGTGGTATGTCCATCCACAGTTGAAAGAACCTGCCAGCTTACCAGATATGTACCATCGCTGATTTCGGGTAAATCAATAGCCAGGGTACGTCCTTCTGTGTCAATCACCTGAACAGGACTGGCTGGAATCACATCTCCAGTTTGGGCAAGCAGGGTGATTCGACTGAGTTCGGGGACAACCGGCTCATTAAAACGAATAATTATTTGCTCTGGCGGCAAATCAAGAATGGCATTAGGAAGGGGATCAGAAATAACAGGGACAGCATGGGCGAATACACGGGAAACGGCCGTTCCCATCCCCAGCAACACTAACAACACCCATAAAACTCGTATTTTCATACCCAATCGTTTAATTCTCATATGCCCTCACAACATCCATGCGGGGCGCGGCCTGGTTATACCAGACCACACCCCGCTACACATTATTAGATTATTCTTCTACTGTAATGTGAATACTATCCCCTTCTTCCAATTCCTCATGGGAAGGAATCGACATATAAACGGCAATTTCATGTTCACCTGGAGCAAGCCCAGTCAGAGGCTGATCGGTATTGCCACCCATCACCATACCCCAGGACGAACCATCTACATAGACATGCCAATGGTAACCTTCCTGTGTCAGATCAAAGTTTTCTACCTCCACTTCTACTACAACTTGTTCGCCAGCCTTAAACACAGCCCCATCCTCTGGTGATATAATCCGAATAACCGCACCTTCGTTGGGAACACGTTTGACTTCTTCGTGGCTATGTTCCATATCGTGTTCCATATCATGCTCCATGTCATTGCTATGCTCCATGTCCATGCTTTCATTGGTTACAGTTGGTGTTTCTGCACCTTCTTCATTTGAACCGGAAGCTGTACATGCGACAAGCGCAAAAATCACCACAAACAATATCATCCACATCCTTGTTTTCTTCCAACCAGTCATCTTCTGTACTCCTTTCTCCTGTTTAATTATGATTTTCTTTGTTGCCAAAAGGCCAAAACAGCCATCAACAATCCAGCTAACCCAATCCCTAAACCAGCAAGAGCTAACAAACGCGCAGAAGCCAGTTCAGCTTGCAATTCTTCCTGTATCGTTTGTAACTCTTTTTGCAATTCAATAGGGTCTGGCTGTGGCTGCGGAAAATGTAATCGATCAGCCGGAAAGACTTCTTCCGGTTCAACAACAACATCTACTTCTACATCGTTGATTGCCCCAAAGAGCCGAATCCCATATTGTCCACGAACAGTGGGGAAAATATCGGCCGTGTACACACCTGGTTCGGCTGTAGGTACCAGGTTTACACGAAACTGACGCCCCCCATAAATCAGTTCCGCATCCAGAGTTGCCTCTACACCGGTTACTGGCTGTTCATCTTGAGTAATTTCAATGACGAGGGCGTTTCGCTCGCCAATAATAGGTGGCTCTTGAGCCCAACCAACAACAATAGCATAGGGGCCTACTTCTGTACGGGTATGGGCGTGTGCCAATTGAACGGCCGTTGTCACCAAAACAACCAGAAATACCACCCATCCGGTTTTCAAAATATAACGACGCAACATCATACAATCCTCCCGTCATCAGGAAACAGACACAAACACTCAACTGGCAATATCCAGCTTGAGCGAAGAAACCAATTAACAATTAACTTGTGGAGAAAATTACAGAGGAGGCGGCGTTGGCGGAAGCAAATAAACAAGCCGTGCCTGATACCAGGCCAGCCATAAGGGGAAAATCAGGGCCATTACACCAACTAACAAAATAATTCGGGTGTGCCAAAGAGGGTATTCCAAAAAGGCAAAAATGCCAGAAACGGCCGTTTCCGACGGCGACTCATTCCCACCAGCCACCAGACCAATTCCGGCCTCATGTCCATCATGAGAATATCCCTGGTCTGTATGAGCGTGAGCATGATGGTGCGCATCGTGTGGCACACCCGGCAAAACCGAGAGCACACAACCACATACATACACACTCAGTGGTGTTCCCAGCACAGCCAGCCAGGTTATCACCACCAAAAACAGCCTAGAAAACCGCCGTCGGAAACGTCTCATTATCGAATCATTACTGAATAGGTGTACCGACGCCACCACTGCACGCGCCACCACGTTCCGGAGTGGTTGGGCCTTGCCGATACCGCTCAATAAACTCCTGCACACGGCCGTCTTGTGCTGACTCCAGTTCCAATTGCACGCCCCACGCAGTCAACACCACCGGACTACGCTGATTTGGGTACGGGCTGAGAATCAGGTAGGGTTCGCCACGCACCAAATCTTGTAAATACGCCACATCCTCTTCTGGCAAATCCGGCTGGTAGGTAATCCAGACCGCACCATGCTCTAGCGAATGAACTGCATTTTCCGGGCGTACTGGCTCTGTGTAAATGCCACAGTTCAGCCACCGGCTATTGTGAACACCACCTGGAGGAGGCAACTCGCCATATTCAATTTCCACTGTATCATCATGGCCTCGTGGCGGACGCGGATAGATGATAACGCCTGGAATGGCCGGAGGCTCACGTAAACTGAAATAAAGTAACAAGCCCAATCCGGCCACAGCCACCACAACAATGGCGCCTATCAGGAAATTGCGTGTGGAATTGTCTGTTGTTTCTGCTGGTTTTCGTCGTGGTTTGACTTTTGTCATATGTCTCTCCAATGATTACTGTTTTGGTAGAACGGCCGTTGATTATAACGAATCCCCATCGAGCCCAAAGGAGCTAACCAAAAGGACACGGCCGTTTCTTAAGCGAACATTAAGGCAACGGTGCCCCGACACCACCAGAACACGGCGCCCCTCGTTCCGGCGCACGCGTTCCCCGATACCGGGCAATAAACTGGTCAATCCGCTCATCCGTAGCCGATTCAACCGTTAGCTGGGCATCCCACACCGTCAGGGCAATTGGCGCCGACTGGTCAGGATACGGGCTGAGAATCAAATAAGACTCCCCGCGCACCTTATCCTGCAAGAGAGCCACCTGATCTGCGGGCAAATCTGGATGGTAGGTAATCCAGACCGCACCATGTTCCATAGAATGAATGGCATTTTCTGCTGGAACTGGCTCTGTGTAAATGCCACAATTTAACCATTGCGGCGAATGTACCCCACCCATAGGCGGTAATCCACCCGTCGGGTAGGTCACACTGGCATCATGCTGGTTGGGCGGCGCAGCCTCACTAAAAACCACACCTTCAACCTCTGGTTCATTGGCCCGAATAATGATAAAGGCTACCAGGGCAATAACCACCAGGGCAATTGGACCCCAGATTTTAAGCATTTGCTGGCGGCGGGCACGTTCTCTTTCTAGTCGCCGCAATTCTCGTTTGCTCATTTTGCGGTCCTGTTGGTTCGATTTTTTGGACACAGTTTCTCCTCCAAAATTTTGTTTATGCTACAGGTATGTAGCAATATTGGCAGGTATTATCTCTGTGGAAAGGAAATTCTTCAACTTGTCAGGGCGTGGGAGAAACGGCCGTCATTGCTGCCCGTAACGTTTCTGAAGATTGTGGCCCCAAAAAACATTCTATAATAAATACGGCCGTTTTCATCCAGAACCACAAAATCCGTTTGAATATGAGGAGTTGCCGGGTGTGACTCATAAATTTGGTGAAGTGTATCGTGCACCAACAACGTTTGCATCTCAATTGTCTGCCGGGTTGTATGGGCTGACCTTTCATGGTGATTGTTTTATGCAGGCAAGCATGCCATAGACAAAGTAAGCAATCAGGGGGATGAACACAGGATTGACAAAGAAGCAATGGGGAATCGTTTTTGTTGTATATGTGGGGGTGGCGTTAGCGGTAACATGGCCTCTGGTACGTTTTGCACACAAGATGTTGCCGTTGGGCAGTGAGGGGACGCCTACTGTACCGCTGTTTAATTTGTGGACGCTGGGCTGGAATGTGAATCGGCTGGCTCATGGGCTGCAAAATTATTGGGATGCACCTATTTTTTATCCGGTGCGAGGGAGTTTTGCCTTTTCGGAACCTCAACCATTGACCGGATTGCTGGCTGGCGTGTTTTGGTGGCTGGGACCGGCGTTGGCGTATAATCTGGTTTTGTGGCTGTTTTTGGTGCTGAATGGGGTGTCGGTATTGGTGTTGTTGCGGCGGCGGGGTGTGCGGACAGGGGTAGCTGTATTGGTTGGTATGTTGGCTATGTTGTTGCCTTATCTGGCACAGGAGCGGGGTGTGTTGCAATTGCAGCCGTTTTTTGGCGTGGTGATGGCTATTGATGGGTTGTGGTGGTTAGCAGAACGGCCGTCTCTGTTGGCTGGTATCTGGTTGGGGGTGGGTGTTGCTTCCACATTCCTGACAAGTGAATATTACGCATTGTTTCTGGGTGTAGTGCTGGCAACGGCCGTTCCTTTTCTGCTGCCTCAATTTCTCCGCCGTTCTGTCTGGTTGCCATTGTTATTGGCGGGGGGAATTGTGGCTGTTTTTGTGCTGCCCGTTGCTTTGCCCCAACTTCACATTTTGCACCGAATGGGCTTTTCTCGTTCTGAAAACACCATTACCATCGGCTCGGCAAACTGGCGCGATTACACCCAACCACCCCATGTTTTATGGATAAGTGAATATCTACCTACTGTTTCCGGGCGGCATCAACACCTTTTTCCGGGGGGGATGCTGGTTGTTCTGGCCGGAGTCGGTATATGGCTGGGGTGGCAACAATCATCTCGGCGCCGCTGGATAGCATGGCTGACAACGGCCGTTTTCACCACTTTGCTATTTTCCATAGGCTTGAACCTGAAAATTGGCGATTGGCAACCTTACCAGTTGTTCCGCGAATTTGTACCTGGATTTGATAACCTGCGTAATCCTTTTCGCTTCGCCCTTTTTACGCAAATACACTTATTGCTACTGACAACGCCTGCATGGGAGCGACTGGCAAAACGGCCGTTTCCCCACACTCTTCTTATAGCCATCCTCGCGTTAACCGAACTCATCCCAAAACCAGCTCGACTAACGCCCATCCCCCCACCCATGCCAACCCAAGACATCACCCCACCAGCCATCTTTCTCCCCTTCCCCCAAGAATCAGCTACTGCCGCCTATGCTCCCACAACCAGTTGGATGGCTGCGACTATTCACAATCCAATTCCCCTTATCAACGGCTATTCCGGTTACTTTCCGCGCCTGAATAGCCAGCTCAAGGAGCTACTTGCCGATTTTCCCACCCCCCTCGCCCTGCACACACTGCGGGCATTGGGAACCAAAACCATTCTTCTTGAACCCGCCTCACTTACCACAGAACAAACCGAACGGCTTCAACAGGCAATTGCCAAGGGCGAACTATTACCTGGACCTCAAATCGCCACATGGCAAAGCTATCAATTAACCAATTCCCGTTTACACCGGGCAACTGAGTTTGATGGCGGATGGGTATTGCAAGCAACACCAGGAAAAACGGCCGCGCGCGTGGCTGCCTTCGCCGCTATTCCAGATGCCAGCATCTACCTTGTTTCCCCTTTCACCGCGCCGCTCAATTGGGAACTCCACCTTCAAGCTCCCAACGGAACCACCCAAATTTACCCAATTCGTCCCACCGGCTCTCTGCTACTTTATCACGGAAGTGACCGCTGGCTTACATTCACCATTCCCCGGCCACAAGCAAACGGCCGTTACACCCTCACCCTATTCGACACCAGCACCAACCATCAACTCGCCCACACCAACTTTACCCTCCCCTAAAACACAAAGAGCCGGGTAAAACCCGACCCTTTGCGCTGTGAGGTGAAAGTCGTTTACCGTCTCAATTTAATTACTTTCAGACAAAGTACGCACGTAGCTAATAACCTGCCAAATCTGCTCTTCCGAAAGCGCACCCTTCCAGGCTGGCATCGCAGAATTAAACGGCTCCATTGCCCCACCCTCATTCACGCGCCAGAAGAGATAATCATCTGTCGTCATGCTCATCATCATACTATCTGCCAGATTCGCCGGTTTCGGATCCAGGGTAGCCGCTGCCGGGCCATCACCCTTACCTTCTGTCCCGTGGCAAGCCACGCAATAAGTCTGGAAAATCTGTTCACCAGCAGCGATAGCATCAGCATCCCCGGCAAACGGATTTGTCTTGCCTGCATATTCTTCTGGCACTTCTGCGTGCATATGGTCCATTCCACCCATATGATCATCGCCATCGCTATGATCCATACCTTCCATATCACCATGTTCTGCTTCTTCGGAATGGCTATCCATATGGTCATCAGCATGGTCAGCCATATGTTCATCAGTGCTATCTGCGGCGTGATCATCCGCGTGATCTTCTGCATGTGCATCGGCATGCTCATCTACTGTATGATCATCTTCGTGTTCAGCACTCACAGCCTGTTCTGCATCACCAGCCAGCGCACCACTCATTTCTACTTCAGCCGTCTGGTTTGCACCACATGCAGCAAGAAACAAAACAGTTACTACGCTTAAAACGAATATTGTCAAAATCCGGCCTAACTTCATTGTCAGTCGCCTCCTCGAAATTAAATAATGGATAATATTCCTATGAACTAAGGATAAAAGAACGCCAATTTCTAAGGTAGTGCAATCCTTCACATTTACACAGGGAAACATGCCCCGTTCACGCGGGACAAATGTCCCACCCCCTAATATTCAGAATGGGCTTATTGGTTTATTTCAAACGCAGGTATTTACTCGTCAGGGGAGTCTTCTGGATCAACCAGTCCTTCGCGCATGGCGTATAATG
>RFGV01000151.1 GCA_003696605.1 Chloroflexota bacterium
AGCCCGGGCAGAAACCGCTGACATTGAAATTGATGTGGGCCACAAATGGAACACCCGGCTGTGGCCCATTGAAAACGCGAATGGTGCAGCGTTTACATGTTTCTGATTGGATGTCTACGTGTGTGCTCACCAGCCGTTGTTGAATTTGTGCAGTCCGAACACCATACCGTTTTGCGAGTTGGCTGTATGTCATGCCGGTCTGCTCGCGGATTTGTTCGAGTTCGCGTTTGTTTGGCAGCCTGGTGCAGTATTCGGCATGTTTTTTGTGGTGCTGTTTTTGTATTTTTGCGCCACATTTGGGGCATATGCACGTTTGTGCCAGTTCGCTGATGATTTCAGTCACGGTGTAGGATTTCATTTTGAATGCTCCGGTGTGGGCAGCACACAGCCTGGTGCGTAGCCGGTGGCCGTATCGGCGCACCAGAAAATGGTGGGTGTGGGCTGCGGGGTGATAATGGGTGGGGTGATGCGCGTGACAGCATGGGCACGTGTGGCGGCCGGTGTGGGCTGCGGCACGGCCGTTGGCGTTGCAGCCGGTGTGGGCAGTGGTACGGCCGTGGGAAATACCAGGTCATCTGTCTGGATGAGTCGGGCCGGTGTTGTTGGCGCGCCAACATTGGAGCTGCCGGGTGCTGGTTGGGGTGTGTCGTCGATTGTGCCAGCCAGTGAGGGCATATATGAGCGTAGGACAGATTGTAATGTTTGCGCCTCACCCTGGGCATTTTCAAATCCGATGCGGGCGCTGCGCAGATAATACTCTGGCAGCACCTGGAGCGCCCAGCCGCCAGCCAGGAGCACCAGGGAAATGAACAGAATCAAATCCCAGCGCGGGGTTCGGTTCTGAGTCATTAAAAAAATGGCATAGGCCACGATAATGATGGTGGCTATGACCATCGCCAGTGTTGCTGCGTCCAGAAATACTGCAATGATTTGAAACAAAACTGATTGAATGTCCATGATTTCACCTCGCTTGAAATTGTGAGCGGGGTGATGTAGACTGGATGTTGAGCGTTACAGTCTACATCGCCCCTGGCCTGACGGTTCCGAAACAACTGTCAGGCCGTTTTTATTTCTGCCGCATTCTGACGGTGCGGCGGCCGTGGATGTCGATGTAAATGTATGATTGTGCGCTGCGGGCCAATCGTGCGATTTTTGCCCGGTTGGCGGCGATGACACGCGGATGAACGATGTCTGGCTGGTCTACGGCGCCGCGTGTGAAATTTCTGTTGATGCGAAACGGCCGTTTTTTATCGTCCAGATTAAAGACACCATATCGCACCTTTCGTATCCTCACGTTGGCATAATGCGAAAACAATGGCGGGCATGAGCGCCCCTGCTAATGTGCTGGATTCGGATTCCAGAATGACCTGGCCTGCCTGGTTGGCCAACGTGGCCCGCCATGTGCCATGCCAGTATCCCACTGTGAACCCGTATCCACGGGGGGTGACAGCCTGCTGGATGTCACGCAGTTTGATGTCTGTCATTGCTACCTCCTGATGATGTCCTGTAATTCGGCCGGAATGCGGGCTGTACGCCCAGCGCAGCGGCATTCATCCTGCTGATGCAGGCATGTTGTGCAGCGCATGGCTGGTGCGGCCCAACTGTGTTCCAACCGGTAAATGAGTGCGCCGGTTCCAATTTTGCGCGTTGTCAATCCGGCATTTGATGCCAGCAGCTCGAGACAATGAGCAGCCACATAGTCCACCGGGTGATTCATGCCTATGATTTTTTTCCAGTGGTGAGAGCGGTTGTCTATGCCTGCGACCGTCAGCCATTCAGGCACAGACGTGATTTCGTCCAGTGCCAGTGTGATTTCACTGGTGGTCGTGTTTTCGACAGGAATGGCTGAGTTATCCACAGGGTTATCCACAATTTTTGGCACTGCGGCCGGAAAATCATGATTTTGCACGGTTCCATTGGTTATGGTGGTGGTTGGATAATCTAATAATTTATTACTACCACCATAACCATTACCAATGGGTAAATCATGATTTCCATGATTTTTTGCCGTTAATTCATGATTTTCATGATTTTCAAACAGCATTAGCTGTTTCCAGTATGGCGTGAGCAGGTAACCATTTTTGACGCGCACAATGGCCTGCAAATGTTCTAGTGTGCGCAGGCCGCGCGTAATTGCCTGATTGCCATAGCCGGTAAATGTTTCTAGCTGTGCGGCCCGCAGTGGTGTGCTAGCGATGAGCATGGCCATGACGATGGACAGCGGTGCGCCGCGGAGAGCTGGCAGTTTTTGGAGGGCATTGATTTGTGCCTGGTTCATAGTGAATCTCCGCTGTTGTCGATGGATGGCAGCCGTCTGGCGGCAATCAGTATGATGAGGGTGAGGGCTGCGGATGTTAAAACGCACAGTCCCAAAATGATGATGGTCATGAATGACGTCCTGCTGCCACGTAGTATGGCGATTGGAAAATGGTCATATGCTCGATTTCGAGGCCGCTAAATTTGGCAGCGGTGACCAACTGGTCTGGTGCGTCGGGACGCAGGCCAATGCAGTTCGGTTGTTTGCCTGTGTTGCGTTTGAATGCGGCAATTGCTGCGGAAACGGCCGTTTCTGGCTGTTCGTTTTGAGCATCGTATAGAAAAAATACAGACATATTGTTCATTGTTCTGTCCTTTTCCCTTTGGCCTGGCGGGTTCGTTGTGTCGCCACATACGGCCGATGGTGTAATGCTGGACAACGATGGCTGCTGCTGTGATTGTTGTGGTGATGAGCAAATGTTCGTTCATGATTA
>RFGV01000152.1 GCA_003696605.1 Chloroflexota bacterium
GACACTGATGCTGGTTAATGTTACTGAGGGCGGAATTGTGACGGTAATGGCCACCTGCCTGGCTGTCTGCCCGAAATTTTTTGCGGCCAAAACAAGTTTTTCGTCTTGGGATACCACAGGGAACATTACCACTTTGCTGGTCAGATAGTAGGCATTTGCCCCCCCAAACAGGCCAATGTCGTTTCGTGTGCCGTCCGGATCGTTGTAACGAGGATCGGGATTGCCTGCATCAATAACAGGTGAGGTGGGCAATGGCAGGTAGTCGTCGCCTAGCAGCGGGTCAACTCTGATCCATGTGTCTGTATAATACGGTTCTTGCCACGCCAGGGTATCTATCCGATTATTCCAGGAGATATTGTGATCGAATTGCCATTTCATCCAGTACAGGGCAATATCATTACCAATGAATATATTGTTGCGAATGACGCTGTTCCAGTAATTCAAATCATCAATAGCGATCTCATTATTAACAAAAATGCTGTTCGTTGCCGTGATGTGCGTGTGGGGTGGAAAAGGGTTCATGTATTTTTCGGTATAAATACCAGTTTTGAACCCATCAATAATGCTGTTTTCCACCCAAATCAGACTCCCGTCACAGTCATAATCAACACATGATTCGTAGATACCGTAATAACTTTTGTCCCCCTGCAGCCATACATTTTGTAGCCGCACTTGTGCGCTGTATTCTGCCATGATCAATGCCGCATAAGGGTCGTTCGTGGCATCAGAGTACCCCTTTATTTGGAGGTTCTTTAATGTCAGGTTTCTCCACCGAACATGGAAGACGGGTAAGGGTGAGTCAGATTCAGAGTCAACTCCACACGTTCCAAGTGGCGGTGAACCATTGGTCACAGGATACGCATTATCCCCCTCTGGGGTGATCACGGTCACATCTGGCCCTGACCCAATCCATTCTGAAGTCGGGATGAGACAACCGTAGTATGTTCCTGGTGCCAGATGAAACCTGTATGGCCCTGGCAACGTCAATGCCACATTCCACGCTTCTTGAATAGTCCGTTTGGCTGTTTCCGGTGTTAGCCCGTCTCCCCCAGCTTTGGCCGAGGCATCAATGTAAATGTTGTAAATGGTCGTGACGCCAGACGCATCGCTGTCAGGTGATACGCTACTACCTGACTCACCACCATCATACGCATACGCATAGGTTCTTAGTCCCAAACCCAAAACAACAAGTCCGACAACGACGCTCCCCGTCACACCCATTAAAATCAATGCTCTTTTTGTTTTTTCTTTGGCTGTCATTGTTTTGTCCCTACTCCTTCTTTTGTTCTTTTGGTTATCTCTACATAATACAAATACAAGAGTACCTATTTTTTGGCAGTAATATGCGTAGGTCTTTAGTCCTGCAAGGTGATGACGCTGGGGTGGGGGGAGTATGGGGATGGAAAATCAGGAGCGGGCAAAAACAAAAAAAGGGGGTACTTATCATCGTCGTCGTTGCTGGCCGTAATAGTAATAAATAAATAATTGTTTCAGTTTATCGGGAGGATCGGAAGGGATTCAATCGCCTATTTGTCCTAAGTCTGTATCTAATAGACCTACTCTAATACATCTATTATTACCGCATCCGCGATACTGGCAGCGAAGGCATCAACTGTTTCCAGAGATGAAGAGAATGCCTCTATGACAATAGATTTGGTGCCAACTGAGATGGCCGCGATGTAACCGTACAAGTTGTTGTCAATCGTGTGTACACGTACAGAAGCGGCCGGAAAGTCGTGGATCATCATGGTTTGTGGTGGGTTCGTTTCATCGAGGAGTAATTCCCCATACGTTGTAACGCCACCACTTCCATCATTGGCTTCCAGAAGGAAATCCAAAACGGTCTCTGGATTAGATGTGTCCACTCTTTCGTGTCCCTCTAAAACGGCAATGACAGCCTGGTCTCCCTGAACGTCACCGGGGGTAAAGTTTACTAACAATATCTCTCCTGAAGGTTGTACCTGCCAACTATCAGGGAAATCGGCCGTAAACGTCAGTGTAATGCCCCCCGGCAGTGAATAACCGGTATCGGAAGTGGCGTTTACACTACCGGTTAATGGTCTTTCTTCCCCGTCTTGCATTCCATCCACAGGAACAACGATTTGTCCATTCTCCACAGAGACAACATCTGTTACCTGCCAGGGTAACGAGATGTCTTCAGTTTGATCCGATGCTTCAAACTGTAATACAAACTGCCCATTACCCACCTGTGGATCGATTACTCCCGCAATACGCCAGGGGGAATCAGGTTCAACCAGCATCTCCACAGCAACATCACCAGCCGCATTGTCGGCAACCAGCATCGCTCCCCCGAAATCAATAATGCGAACACTCACCGGCGCACCTGATTCAATTGTCCAGGCGACTGTTTTCGGTAAGCCAAAGGGAATAATTTGAGGGTAAGTGATCTTGACTGTGACAGGAACAGGTGTGGCTGTGGGGCTGGGTAGTGGGGTGGGGCTAGGTAAAAAGGTAGGGCTTGGCATTGGCGTGGGCGTGCTTTTGACCACCTCCGCTTCGGGTGCAGAAGTGGATGCGACCGGCGGAGTTACTTGCGCGGTCTCCTGTTGTGAATCATCTTGTGAATCATTAAGGGTGCCAATCACAACGAAGGCAGCCCGGATGATGATACCGATGATGATTAGTCCAATTATTAGCTGAAGGA
>RFGV01000015.1 GCA_003696605.1 Chloroflexota bacterium
CGGGAACGCTGTTTTTGGTTTTGTGGGGGCAGAGGAAGGAGGCATGGGGTTGTGGTATGGTAACGGCCGTTACTATGACCCGGTGAACGGCCGTTACCTCTCCCCGCACAACAACTTTGACCCGATGCGGCCGGGAACAGTCAACGGCTACCTGGCCTCCCTGCTGTTAGCCAACCCCGGCGGCTTACTTTTCGGGCCGCTGCTGCTTGTCAGTTGGCGTAAACGGAAAGGGAAAAAAGGCAAATATGATCGGCTGCTGCTTTTGGTAGTAGGCATTGGTTTGGGTGTAATGCTGGTAAGTTGTGGGGAGTCCGAAGGCAGCCAATCCACACCTCTCCCTGTAAACGTTCCGCCGACGTTGCCGCCTGCACCGCCGACAACGATACAACCATCTCGCCCCACTGCGCCGCCACCAGGTTCCCCGCAGCCACCGCCGCCAACAAATACACCCATACCCCAAATTCCAACAATTACGCCTTGCCCCACACCCCTAACGTCAACGCCGCTGCCAAACGGCGCTAACGCGTACCAGGAAACAATTGAAAAACTTGCCTGGGTAGCCGAGCAAGATTATGGCACTGCCGGCACTGTACCGCTACACAATACGCTAACAACCTACATGGAGATGGTCGTAGACGAAAGCGCGAGATACAACCTTAATGTGGATGAGCTGGCCTACGTTTTTGCCACCGTTCATTGGGAGTCACATTGGGGGTATTGGATGGAAGAACTTGCTGATGGAAGCGCTTACGAACCATCTGCACCAGGAGAACCAGAAAACCCGATTGCTAACCGGCTAGGCAATACACAACCTGGAGATGGCCCTAAATACAAGGGACGGGGATTCGTGCAGCTTACCGGGCGACGAAACTACCAATTTTATACAGATTATTTAGGAGTTGATCTCATTAACAACCCCACATTAGCAGCCGATCCTCAAATTGCCACAAAAATCGTTGTTCACGGTATGGCAAACGGCATTTACACAGGTAGAAAACTTTCAGACTTTGACAACGGCGACCGTTTCGATTTCTATAATGCCAGGACGATTATCAACAGTATATCAAGCTATCCCGGAGAAATTGCTGCCATCGCGCAAAGTTATGCCACAGTTTTACGAGAGCGATGTCCAATTCCAGGTGCATTACCAGGGATTCAGTGTAGATAGCCATATAATCAGGGAAGAACGTATCATGTTAAAAACCAAACAATTCTTAACTATGATCATAATACTTTCATTAGCTTTTATTATGACCCAATGTCAGCGTTCCAATAC
>RFGV01000153.1 GCA_003696605.1 Chloroflexota bacterium
CTGGTGAGGATTGGGCCGATGAGTGGCACTCGTACCTGTCCGCCATGGGTGTGCCCGCACAGATAGAGGTCAATTCCCAGCGCGGTGGCCTGTGGCATCAGTTCCGGCGAGTGGTAGAGTAGCACCAGGGGGTGTTCATGAGGGGCTTCTTGTGCCAGGTGGAGCAGGCGGGCGGCGTCGGTGGGGATGTGGTGGGTGCAGTCCAGTCCGAGTAGGGTGATGTGTCGGTGTTGGTCTATTTTTATGGTTGCCCATTGTTGGCGCATTAATTGGATGTGGAGTCCTTCAAACAGGGGCACGATAGTTTGGCGCAGGTCAACTGGGGGGCTGCCGAGGGTGGCGTAAACGCCGTAGGGGGCAGAGAGTTGGCTGAGGAAGTGGCGTATTTGGCGCAGGGTGACGGGGTCGCGGTTGTAGGACAGGTTGACATAATCGCCGGTCATGACGATGAGGTCGGGTTTGAGGTCCTGGATTTTTTGCAAAACGGCCGTTTCTCGCATGGTTATCCGTTCAATGTGCAAGTCGGTTAGATGAAGAATACGAATAGCGGGCAAATCGGCTGGAAGACGGTCAGAAAAGACCATGTATTCATTGGCCTGAAGCCGAAAGGGTTCAACGGCCGTTCCCCACAGCAATGCGGCCGTGCCTAGCAAATGTGTGCCGAGTAAAAGCCCTAATCCTTGTTGAATATTGAGAGGGAGTGCAGGCACAATCAGCAAAAGAGTCAGAAACGTTCTGGCCACTGCCAGCACAACAGTTTGTGCCTTTTTGGGGCCATAAGAAATTTCTAGTTGTGGTAACAGGGAGAACAACAAAGCATCCAGACCAATGAATCCCAGCAGGATGCCGCTTACTATCATACCTGCCAGCCGACCATGAACGATAATTTGCCAAAGCCCCCCCATACAACCAGCGATTAACCCGGCTAGCACAGCCAGCAACCAACCTGGCCATTGTTCCGGTGCATGAAAAATAACCATCAATTTGTGGAGCCATCCTTCTGTGAGTACATCAGGTGGTTCGGTGTCAACGATTTCTTTGCTTAAAACCCGTTCTATTTGATTTGCTCCGTTCATAATTTCCAACTCGTCTGGTGTAATTTGTGCAACGTTGTATGCTCGATGAATCTTTACTGGTTAGTTTTTGTTTTGTGCGTGTATTGGACGATTGAAACAGGGAGTAATTCTTTACTGAATACTGCTTATTGTTAGAGATTTGATTGGTTCGTATAAAAGGATGCCTGATAAATCTTACCGTTTATCTGACGATGACCGGAAACGGCCGTGTTTCCAGGAGCCAAATTTTGCCAAAACCTGACGCAACAGACCGAAACGGCTATAATTCAAACCTATCAGGAGAGGTCAATCTATGTTACCCAAATACCCAGATCGAGTATCTATTGCTCATCTTCCCACCCCCGTGGAGAAAATGAACCGTCTTACCCAGCATTTGGGCGGACCGGAATTGTATATCAAACGGGATGATCAGACAGGGTTGGCTACCGGAGGGAACAAAACCAGAAAACTGGAATTTTTGGTAGCCGATGCTCTGGCCAAAGGGTGTGACCATCTGGTAACTACTGGCGCACCCCAGAGCAACCATTGTCGCCAGACAGCTGCGGCTGCCGCCCGGTTTGGGCTGGGGTGTAGCCTTGTTTTGCGTGGTAACCCACCTGATATCATTACTGGCAACATTTTGCTCGATCGTTTGCTAGGGGCACATATTTATTGGGCTGGGGAACGGCCGTGTCCTGAAGTCGTTACCGAAGTGATGGACGAACTGCGTGCCATGGGGCACAAACCCTATGCCATCCCCTTGGGCGGGTCAAATGTCATGGGAGCCACAGGGTATGTGCTGGCCATGCAAGAATTGATGAACCAGTTACAAACACAAAACCTGAATATAGACTTCATTGTTTTTGCCAGCAGTAGCGGGGGCACACAGGCAGGCATCGTGTTGGGAGCCGAAATCTATGGTTTTCGCGGGCGCGTATTGGGCATTAGTGTCGATCATCCTGCCGAAGACTTGCAGACTCAGGTAGCAGCTTTGGTCACAGCCACGGCCACACACCTGGGGTTAGGCGGCATTTCTCTGGCCGATAAAGTAGAAGTGAACGATGACTACATCGGTGAAGGGTATGCCAAAGTTGGTGAAACCGAACGAGAAGCGATTCAGCTGACTGCTCAAATGGAAGGGATTCTTCTCGATCCGGTTTATACCGGGCGGGCGATGGGTGGGTTAATTGACCTGATTCGTTGGGGGGCATTTACACGCGGACAAAAAGTTCTTTTCTGGCACACAGGCGGCACAGCCGCTTTACCCGCGTTTGTTGACAAATTGTTGCCTTAAATTTCTTCGTAAAGAGTAAATGTTATAGACATTGTAAGGTTTTCCTCCTATAGATAGATCAAATTTGTTCAGATAGACGGCGTTTTCCTGAAGGAAAAGACACGCTTTGTGCCTGGTATAACGCCATATGCTATCTGAATGCTTATCCGTATGTGACCAAACAACATATACAGTACAGGTGTCTAATTTGCTGGATACCAGACATTTTGTTTCAGGGAGATTTAAGATGCTGTTACAATTTGGACTTGGACGGCGGATCGGGCGACTGGGGCTGGGAACCATGATGGGCGTACTGGCGCTTGTCTGGCTCCTGAATGGTATTGTTCGGGCAGACACCACAGGCACAGTACCGGGCACAACCGACGTTGTGTTTTATGTGGGAGATGAACAAAACGGTAATAACAATACCAGCCGCAACAATTTGAATACCCAATATAATACATGGACCAATATTGTTACCAGTGCGTATAGTGCCACATATCCGAATATGGAGTTTCGGATTAGTCCCCTGACTCTGACAACGGGAGGGCCAGTGGCTGCGGGAAGTACGCCTAATCCAATTACTGGTCGGACATTTTTTAGTGATACGGCCTTTAAACTATCCTTTGATGTGGATGTACGCAACGTGACGGACACGAATACGGGCGGGAGTGCCGGGACGAGTAATGTGAGTTTGTCGGTGTGCAATGTTTTACAGGGTAATTCCCCTTGTCCGGCTATGTTGCGGAACAATTCAAATTACGCGGGATATACGGAAAACATTGGGGAGACTTCTTCTTCAAATGGGTTGTTGTTTACATTTTCACAGCCTGTCAGAGCGTTTGGTGCGTGGTTTGCTGATATTGAGACAGCAGTGACGGGTACATTGGCGTTTGTGCGTTTGTTTGATGAGACGGGGACGCAAATTGGGAGTGATATGCCGATTACGCCGACGGATACGACGTGTGAGAATGCTCAGGGGGGAACGGCTACTGCCCGTTGTTTTGGGAATACGTCCACGCGGTGGATTGGTTTTCACGTGTTGCCTACCAGTACAACACGGGTGAAGTCTATGTTGATTGTGGTAGGGGATGATGATCCAGGTGGTTCGGGTGGCTCGGAGCATTTGAGTTTTATAGGCATGACGGTGGCTTATACGGAGCCGGGACCAACGGCCGTTTCTCTGCAAGAGGTTCAGGTGCAGGATGTGGCCAGCTGGCGTTGGGCTGGTGTATTGGTTAGTGTGCTGGGGGTGGCAACGGCCGTTTTCTGGCGACGTTCACGGCACAATTCTGATTTCGGCTAATGGCCAGGCATCTGTGACTCCTTCTGCTGCCGTAATGGGTAAACGGGCAGTAGGGTCGGCAATGTCGTACAGTCCAAGTAACAGCGTGTAGTATCCGGGGGGGGTATCTGCCGGAATGAGTACACCATGATTATCAGTGATTATTTCGCCAGGTGACCAGGTGGTGGTCAAGGCCAGTCCGCCACCTGGTTCGCTATCTCGTTGGGCAACCAGGTGGCCGTTGCTGTCTATCAGGTGCAGGAATATTTTGTAGCGCTGGGTGAGTGGTTCGGCCGTTTGCCAGAAAAGTGTAACAGGAACAACAGCGCCGGGGGTAAAGGTGTTTTGCGGCAGGGTGTAGCC
>RFGV01000154.1 GCA_003696605.1 Chloroflexota bacterium
GCCAATATTCATATTCTGCGCCACATATTCATGCGCAGCCTGTGCCTGCTGAACAGGAAAAACCCGGTCAATAATTGGTTGCAACTGGCCAGAAATCAGCAATGGCCAGACTTTTTCCCGAAACTGGCGTGTAATGGCCACTTTTTCGGCCAGAGGACGGGGGCGCAAAGTAGAGCCAATAATCCGTAAACGCCGCCGCAAAAGCAACGCCACATTCATTTCCCCATGCGGCCCTCCCAACAAACCAATATTTACCAGACGACCAAACGGCCGTAATGATTGCACATTACGCGCCAAATAACTTCCACCCACAGGGTCCAGAATGAGATCCACCCCTTCATTATTCGTTGCCGCCATCACTTCCACCAGAAAATCCTGTTCCTTGTAGTTAATAGCCAGTGTTGCCCCCAATTCACGGCATTTGTCCAGCTTATCGGGGCGACCGGCCGTAACAAACACCGTTGCCCCATGATGCCGGGCCAGTTGGATGGCGGCTGTGCCTACACCACTGGCACCAGCGTGTATCAACACCGTTTCACCAGGTTGTAGTTCACCTTCAAGAAAGAGATTGACAAAAGCTGTGTACCAGACTTCAGGAACGGCCGCTCCGCGCACAAAATCCCAATCATCCGGCAGTTTCAGCAACATATCAGCCGGCACGGCCACCTTCTCTGCATAGCCCCCCCCTGGCAACAACGCACACACCCGATCGCCTGCCTGCCAGCCAGTCACCCCACTCCCCACTGCTTCAATCACGCCCGCCATCTCCAGCCCCAAAATCTCGCTGGCGCCCGGAGGCGGCGGATAATTTCCTCGTGCCTGTGCCAAATCCGCCCGATTAACGGCCGTTGCCCGCACCCGCACCAACACTTCATACGGCCCCAATTGCACATCCGGCACATCTGCCCAAACCAACACCGGATGGCGCCTATCTCCCTGCACCACAATTCCTTTCATTATTCAATCCTTTCACCATAAATTTTGGGAACAGCCTCTTACATTATACATCACCCATTAACTATTCAGCCCCAAATCTGGTAAACTTGAAAGTACATGAACAACTGACCAGTGGAGATACAGCACGCTGCATCTCCAGACTGAACAATCATCAAACCCAAAAATCAATCAACCTGAAACAATAACTCAAGGAGACAATCCACCCATGTCACAACGAGAAACATACACCGTTAACGTGGCCGGACTCACCCGCCATTTGCCTCTGTTTGAAGTTGCGCCAGGTATTCGCATCGCCATCTTCAACATGCTGGGAGACACCTACGTTGTCAAGGCAGCCGCGGTTGCTTTGGCCGAACAACTCAAAGAAACCAACGCCGATGTTTTGGTAACGGCCGAAGCCAAAAGCATCCCCCTGGCCTTTGAAATGAGCGCACTCATGGGCATCCCCTACGTCGTTTTACGAAAAGCATACAAAACCTACATGGGAGAAACCATCAGCGCCGAAACCGTCTCCATTACCACTGGCCACCCTCAAACCCTCTATCTGGATGAAAAAGATCGTGCCCTCATCACCAATCGGCGTGTCATCTTGCTGGATGATGTGATTAGCACCGGCAGCACACTCAAAGGCATGCAAACGGTGGTGGAAAAGGCTGGTGGGGAAATCGTGCGTATCGCCGCTGTCTTCACCGAAGGCGACACCGATTGGTCACATGTCGTTGCGCTGGGTAACCTGCCCGTTTTTACTGACAAATAACCCATCACTCTATGCCCGCATCAGCTACCCTTTCGATTTTTCGGCATCTCTTTGCTTCTGTAGCCGAGGAGATGGGGGTAACGCTGGAACGAACAGCGTACAGTCCCAATATTAAAGAACGGCTGGATTTTAGTTGTGCGGTCTTTTTGGGAGACGGCCGTATGTTGGCACAGGCCGCTCATATCCCCGTACATCTGGGCGCAATGCCTGCCTCCGTTCGGGCTGCCATTCAACACTGTGCCCCCTTCCACCCAGGCGATGTGGTCATGCTAAACGACCCCTACCAGGGAGGCAACCACCTGCCCGACATCACCCTTGTCTCTCCCGTTTTTCTGGATGGGTTACCAACCGAAACGCCTCAATTTTTTGTAGCCAGCCGCGCCCATCATGCCGACGTAGGGGGTATGTCTCCCGGCTCAATGCCCCCTCTCTCAACCGAATTATTCCAGGAAGGGCTAATTATCCCTCCTATTAAACTGGTGGCTGGTGGTGTCCGTAATGAAGCCGTGTGGCAACTCATTCTCCGTAATGTCCGCACTCCATCAGAACGGGAAGGGGATCTTTCGGCGCAATTGGCTGCCCATACCATTGGTGCCCAGCGGTTGGCGGAAATTGTCAGTCGGTATGGCTGGTCAGAGGTTGTTGCTCAGGCTAATGCCTTGATTGACTACGCGAATAAAATGACCCGTGCTGCCATTCGCCGTATCCCCAACGGCCGTTTTTCCTTCCGCGATTATCTGGACAACGATGGCCAGCATCCCCTCCCCATTCAGGCGACGATTACCGTGCAGGATGAAACATTGCATGTAGATTTTTCTGGCACAGCCGCCGCAACTGATGGTAATCTGAACGCTGTACCGGCTATTGTGGAATCGGCCGTTGCCTACTGTGTGCGGTGTGTCGCTCTGGCCTTGCTCAACACAAATCTGCCGATGAATCAGGGTGCATTTGCTCCTGTCACATTGCACATTCCCCCCGGTAGCCTGTTAGATCCACACCCGCCGCATGCAGTTGCTGCTGGTAATGTGGAAACATCCCAGCGTATTGTGGATGTGGTTTTTGGTGCATTGGCGGCCGCTTTGCCCGAGCTGATTCCGGCTGCCAGCCAGGGAACCATGAATAATCTCACATTTGGCGGCACATACCCCAAAAACGGCCGTCAGCAATTTGCTTATTATGAGACCATCGGCGGTGGGGCCGGGGCTGGCCCCCACGCAGATGGTGCCAGCGGGGTGCATGTACACATGAGCAACACCCTCAACACACCCGTGGAAGCGTTGGAACACAGCTTTCCCATTCGGGTATGGCAGTATAGCCTGCGGCATGGCTCCGGGGGCGCAGGCAAACATCGCGGGGGAGATGGTTTGGTGCGTCGCATTGAATTCCTGTGCCCGGCCACAGTGACCATCACCAGCGAGCGACGTGTACGGCCACCGTATGGCTTGCAAGGGGGAGAGCCAGGCATGCCCGGGCAAAATCGTCTCATCCAGGGGGATACAGAAACGGTATTGCCGGGGAAATGCAGTTTACAAGTCGCAGCAGGAGACATTTTGCATATTGAAACACCGGGTGGCGGTGGCTGGGGAGCCCCAACTTCACAAATTGCGTCGCAGGAAATAGATAGCGCCAACCAGGATCATTAGCCCAATAAGCAAGAGTGTTCCACCCCAGGTTATCAGGGCATTCCCGGTTTCGGGAATGGGCGTTGGTGTGGGAGAAACGGCCGTTTCCGTTTCGGACCTCACAGACATTGTTGCCTCAGTTGGTACAGGCGTAAATGTAGGCGATGGCGTGGGAGATGGTTGCGGTATGGGTGTTACGGTAGGCGACATTTCCGAAACGGCCGTAGGGACAGGCGGGCGTACAAACAACACATCCCCCGGACGGATAATCGCCTCGGCCGAAAGACCATTGTAAGCCAGCAACTCATCCAGCGATAACCCATACGTCAGGGCAATATCCCACAACGTTTGCCCGGCACGTACCACATGCGTCAAAATTGGGGTAGGTGTCGGCGGCGGCGACTGCCCTGGCGCCAACCGAATCATCAATTCATCCCCTGGGCGCAAAATTGCATCTTCCGTGAGATTGTTAAACCAAAGCAAATCAGCCAGCTTCAGGTTATATCGGGCAGCAATTGACCAAAGCGATTCTCCTTCCTGAACCACATGTGTCAAGGGGGGGGTAGGTGTTGGTGGTAACGACGCCCCATCTGGTAAACGGACAATAATCTCATCTCCCGGCTTGATAAAACTGTCTGGCGTCAGATTATTAATAAGCAACAATTCTGACAGAGGCACTTCATAATAAGCGGCGATGCTCCACAATGCCTGTCCCGGTTGTACCACATGGACAATTGAACCATCTTCACGAGGCTGTGCCAGTTCAATCGGGGTAATAAACAATGGTTCGGGACTATCATTGGTGGTATTGGGCGGGGGTGCACCAGGGTGATCGGCGGGAACACCAACCAGCAAAACATAGAAATTGGCGCCGCCATTGCTGGCGTAACCAACACCGGCTTCAATATAGCGAGTGGTTACTAATGTATTGTAATGAACCGGGCTGTTTTGCCACCAAATCAATCCCTGATGGGGTGTCATGCCAGTTCCCCCGACGATATTTTCGACTACACGCCCAACATAACCGGCAGCAGCAGCCCGGCTTTGGGGGGTGGATCCATTGTCTTCTACATGCTGGTCGAAAATGATGTTGGCGGCCATCCAGTCGGCATGGGTTTGGGCGGCAATGGTGAGGGCACTGTTGAGTTGGAAGGGGGGCAGGCCATTGGTTACTCGAAAGCTGTTAACCAGTTGCAGGATTTCCAGAGCAGGCGCAGGCTGGGCGACGGCCGTTTCTGGTTTGCCAGTGCAAATGGTTACAACAAATAATATCAAACAGAGGTGCAGGATGCTTTTGTTTTTTCTTGCCATAGGGTGTAACTATAGCAAGAACGGCCGTACTAACCAACCTAATCTGCTGGTGTTAGTGGCTGCTCCTCTGTCATAGTCGGGCGGGCGGGAAACGGCCGTATCAATTCATTAACCAACATCACCCCAAACAAAATCAGGCCACAACCAACATACGTATGCCACGTCAGCACTTCCTGCAGCACCAACACCCCCAAAATCACCCCAAACACCGGAATAACATACGTCACCATTGACACATAACTGGCGTCAGCATGTTCCAACAGCGCATAATACACCACAAACGCTAACCCTGTACCAAGCACCCCTAACGCCAGAACCGACCCCAACGCCTGCCACGAAGGTAATGCCAGCGCATATGACCGATCTACCAACAATGACAAGGGTAACACCATCGCCGTCGCGGCAATTAATTGGGCTGTGGGAGCAACCAGTGGTGGCAAACCACGCATGTGCAAACGTGTGTAAACAATGGCCAGGCCATAACATGCCGCTGCCCCAGCCACTGCCAGCGACCCCCACGTTGTGGCCTGTACACCATCAACCAGTGAGGGGAAAATCAACAATACCAATCCCCCAAAACCCAACAAAACGCCTGTTAATTTGGCCATTGTCAGACGATCATCTGGTACAAAAAAGTGTGCCAGTACAATTGTGAAAAGCGGCGTCGTGCCATTGAGGACAGAAGCCAGCGCACTATCAATAAACTGTTCGCCCCACCCCAATAATACAAATGGGAGTGCGTTTTGAAACAATGCCACAATTGCCACATGCTTCCATACCGATCCAAATGCCGGCAATCGTCCACCACGATACCGCAAAATAAGGTACAGGAGTAATGCTCCGATGCCTACCCGGCCAGCGACCAGAGTCAAGGGGGGAATTTCGCGAACCCCAACTTTAATGAACAGGAAAGAGGGACCCCACATAGATGATAGTAATAGTAATAAAAGCAAGTTTCTCAGTTTCATTTGCCATGCTCCTGCATTGTGTCTTTTCTGTGTATGGGTGAATGACCAGAAAAGTGTTCATGTAAAAACATCCCTAAACTATACCGCTTCCGGAAGCAAACGGCGAAAAAAGATTGCGCTTGTCAGAGGGTGGGCAGTTGTTACAATTGGCAGAATGAAA
>RFGV01000155.1 GCA_003696605.1 Chloroflexota bacterium
ACGGGAACACCGCATTGACCGCCACAGGATACTTTGAAAATACCCCGTATTCGTTGTCCTTTGGCATTTATTCCGATGCGGGTTTCACCACGCCTATCACCTCGGCCAATCCTGGCGATACAGTTTATATCAAGGTCGTCAGTGGCTGGGGCAACCTGACTGGTGACAAGAAAACCGAAATCAAAGTATCCGATTATTTGGGGGCCACTGTTAAATCGACACTGACCCTCAGTGGGAACAATCCGTGGACCTATACCTACACCATCCCGAACAATTTCGGGAATTCCCAGCTTTATTTTGAGGCCAATATCCAGGATAACGACGGTGATCAGGCCAAGGCAGCCGCACACCTCGATATTACCGGCCAGAGTTATTACATCAAGCTTTACTGTGACAACACCTATACCACCGAGTGCAATACCTTTGGTGACGGGGAAACCATCTATGTGGAGATGGTAGGTGGGGTGAACAGCACCCCCGATTGGGGTTCCAACGGGAAATCCAAGCTCGAGGTTAATAACTTCTTCAACCAGAAATACCAATGGACCAATTTTGGCACCCACTCCCAGAATGGCACGACTTACCGGTTTACGATGTCCGTTGATACCATGACGGCAAATCTCAGCATGACGACCGGTAACTGGTATTTCCTTAAGCCCAAACTGCAATCCAGCGGCGGCACCAAGATTTACGACAAAGGTGAGATTGCGTTTTTCTACGACAATATTACCCCCTGTACCCCCGACCCGGCTCCGACCATCACCAGTGTCAACGTCAACGGCAACCCGATTGACATCTGCACTGCGGTGAATGCCGGAGCGACCAATACAATTACGAATTACGAAGTAACCGGCGGTGCCAATGCCGACGACAACTTCAATGACAACAGCCTGGATCCCAAGTGGTCAACCGAACTGACCGGAACAACAGGAGCGGTCACCGAGACGGGTGGCCAGCTGGTAATCACCAATACCGGTAGTGACCTCTGGAATACCAATAATCAATATTCCTTTGCCTATCAGACGGTATCAGGTGACTTTTCTGCCACCGTCAAGGTTGCTTCCCTGGTCAATACCAACGCCTGGGCAAAAGCTGGCATCTTGATCAAGAACGATCTGGACTCCAATACAACCTATCCGGCCCTGGCTACGATTGAAATCACACCCGGCAACGGGGCGAGTTTCCAGTGGCGGACAAACGATGGTGATACCACCATGGGGTATACATCCGCAGGCGGTGAAACGGCACCGGAGTGGTTGCGACTGGTCAAGACTGGCAACAGCATCACAGCCTATTATTCCAATGATGGCACCAATTTCACCCAGGTCGGAGCGGCACAGACGATTAATTTCAGCGGAAATGTGCTGCTCGGCCTGATGG
>RFGV01000156.1 GCA_003696605.1 Chloroflexota bacterium
CGGTTGGTCAGGTTGTTTTGTTTCAGAGCATAGAGTGTCAGTTCCACATCATTGGGATTGTCCTCTACCAATAAAATCTCTACCGCGTTGTTCATGTGTTGTTCCTCCCGGCTCCAGTGTAAAATAAAAGGTTGCCCCTTTTTCAGGTTCAGCTTCTGCCCAGACCTGACCACCATGTCTCACGATGATTCGTTTTACAATGGCAAGGCCAACCCCGGTTCCTTCGTATTCTTCAGCCCGGTGTAGTCGTTGGAATACGCCAAACAGTTTGTTGGCGTAGCGCATGTCAAAGCCTGCACCGTTGTCTTTAACAAAATAGATTAACTGGTTGTCTTGTTGTTTGCAACCTATTTCGATGCGGGCAATGATTTTTTGGCGCGTGAATTTGAGGGCATTGGTGATTAGGTTGACATAAACTTGTTTGAGCAGGGCTGGATCGGCATAGCAGGGAGGAAGATCGCCAAGAATGAGTTCTATCTGACGGCCGTTTCTTTCTGGTGCCAGCTCTTGCCACACGGTCTCTACAATTTGCTGCGGTTTTACCATTTCCTTATGCAATGGTTGACGTCCCTGGCGGGAAAAACTCAACAAATCATCTATCAACTGGCCCATTTGCTGGCTGTTATTCCGTACCAGATTCAGCAATCGTTGCGCTTCAGCGGGTAGTTCGTTTGCAAATTGATCAAGCAAGATACGTGAGAACCCGTCAATTGCTCGTAATGGGGCGCGCAAGTCATGGGAAACTGAGTAGGCAAATGCCTCCAGTTCCTTATTGGTTGCTTCTAGTTGGCGTGTGGTCACTGTCAGCAAATGGTTGGCTGCCTGAATATCTTCCAGCAAATTGATCATGCCTCTGTTAAGGCGTTCCACCTCATCAATTCGTTGGTTCAATTCGGCCGTACGAGCTTTTACTCGTTGCTCTAACTCTTCATTCAGGCGACGAATTTGGGTTTCTGTTTCCTTGCGGGCGGTAATGTCATTTGTAGCCAGAATAACCGTTGCCCACGTGTCTTCATAGCCAGGTGCAATCGCCAGTGTCAGTTCTACATAAACTTTGTTGCCTTTCAGTGTGTGGCTGACAAACTCTGTGTGGAAACGGGTGCGACCTGATGCCAGAGCGATCAACTCTTCCTTGAAGGCATTTTGGGTGGCTTCGGTAATCAAACCGGCGAGGTTGCCGAGAAGTTGTTGTTTGTTGTCGGCCTCATACATGGCCACAGCTGCCTGGTTGATGTTACGAATTTGAATGAGGCGGGCACAATGCTGAATAGCATCTGGATTGTTTTCGAACCAGGCACGGAAGTCAGTGATTCCTTTGGCTTTGAGTTCGTCAATGTATTGTTTGACGCCTGAAAAATCTTCTTCCCAGAGGGCAACGGGGACATCTTCGAAGAGGCGGCGATACCGTTTTTCGCTTTCCTGGAGGCGGCTTTCGGCCAATACATGTTCAGTCATGTCCATGCATGCGCCAATCATGGTGTTGTATGTGTTGTCGGGGCCGGGCAGCATGTTGGCCCAGGAGCGCAGGTAACGAATTTGGCCATCGGGGCGTATAATGCGTTCGTCGAAAACAACGGCCGTTTTTGTGGTCCGACACTGTTCCAACAGGTGTGCTATCCGTTCCCTGTCTTCTGGGTGTACACTACGCAAATATCCGGCCAATGTCGTTTGGGTGATTTTTCCATTCAGGCCAAATATCCGATCTATTTCCTCTGTCCAGGTGATAGTGTCGGTTGGAATGTGCCATGTCCAGATTCCGAGATGGGCAAGCTGTTGGGCTGTATCGAGCAACAGGGCATGTTGTTGCAAGTCGCGCAATGCACGCTTGTATTCGGTGATGTCACGCACGAATGCAGCCACAAGGGGGCGATTTTTCTGATGGATGATCACAATACTGACATCGAGATCGAGAATACGGCCGTCTTTTGTGCGGTGCTGTGTTTCAAATCGGTCTCGCCCCTGTGCCACCATTTGTTCAATGCGGCGGTCAATCTCTTCTTGAGGAATTTTCACTTCTAGCTGCCGTATATTCATTTGCAGCAATTCTTCACGGGTATAGCCAATCATTTCACAATAGGAAGCATTCACTGCTTGCAGCCAGCCATCCGTATCAGCCAGGATATAGCCATCCAGAGTTGCTTCCAGTTGCGGGTGTATATTGGCCTCCAACTGCTTTAGCAGTGTGGCTTGTTCCAGCACCTGCGCTTCCAGCTCCGCGATTCGCTGGCGTGCCGCTTCCAATTCAGGCGACATTTTCTTTTGATTTGCCTGTGGTAAGTGTGTGTGTTTGTTCATATGTCACTAATGAGCGGTTGGAATCAGGCGTAAGTGGATCAGAGGCGATCGGTTTCAGGCCTGCTTCCAGTAACTGTTGTTGTAATTTACGAATAATTTCCTTGAGTTCGGCCATGCGAATTTCCCGGCCAGCCATCAAATTTACCAACCGTTTCAATTCCCTGTTTGTTTCCCGCATTTGCTCAATAAGCCGTACCCGACTGATGGCCAATGCCGCTCGTCCGGCAATTGCCCGGAGAAAGTCAATGTCTTGGTCGGTATATTCCCGTTTGTACCTGTCCAGAGCATAGAGGACACCAATTGCATCCGATTCTACAATGAGCGGAACCCCTGCGTAAGCGTTGATGTTGTAGTCAATGAGCATCTGGTTTGCCCCAAAGGGGTCTTGGCTAACATCGGGGACAATCATTGGTTGGCGATTGTTCACGATCCAACGTGTAGCGCCTCCGGAGCGGCGAACACGGTGGGCAGCCTGGTTGGTTGGCTGGTTGGGAACGGTGGAGGAGCTGACAACAAAACGTTCTTGCAACGGATCCCAGAGGATGATGCTGGCTCCGACTGTGGCTGGCAAGAATTCGGTAACCAGTTGAACGATGCGGTGGAGTTGTTCTGCGAGTTCGGTTTTTTCGTTGATGGCCAGTTCGATTTGGGCGAGGGCTTTTTGTCGGTGGTATTGCTGGCTGAGTTCGGCCGTTTTTCGGGCGACGCGTTCTTCCAGTTCTGTGTTCAGACGGCGAATTTCCAGTTGGGCTTGACGGAGTTCTTTGATTTTTGCTTCAAGAGTATAGTTGGCTTGTCGTAGTTCGGCTGTGCGACGGGCCACTTCCTGTTCTAGCAAGACTTGTTGCTGTTTGCGTTCGGTAATGTCTTCTAGCACAACCAGTATGTATTGGCATTGGTTTTGTTCATCAAACACACCAATTGCCTTGATGTGTGCCCAGCGAATCGCACCATCCTGGCGGATATAACGTTTTTCGATGGTATGTGGCTGGTGATCTCCCTGGTAGATGGTTTGTAGCAGTTTGCGGGTGGCAGCAAGATCTTCATGATGGGTCAGATCAAAAACGGTGAGTTGGTGTATTTCGGTGATGTCGTATCCGATGAATTGTTGGAAGGCGGGGTTGGTTTGGAGAAAACGGCCGTTTTCATCGAGACGTAAAATGGGAAATGGCGACATTTCAAAAATTGTACGAAATTCTGCTTCTCGGGCGCGTAATGTTTGTTCTGTCATTAACTGCCGGGCAATAATCTGTTCCAGTTCTGCTGTCCGAGCCTGTACCTGTTGCTCCAGAACAACGGCCGTTTCCTGCAACAACTGCCTTGCATTCACTGCATCGGTAATATCTCGGATAATACCCAACACCTCTTCATTGTTAATAGCCACAATTCGCGCCTCAAAGTAGCGTGTTTCCCCTGCCAGCGGCAACGAATACTCAAATTGTTGTAAATTTCTTGTACGAAGTGCCTGGGTAATTGCCTCCATTGTTTGCCTGGCTAGAGGAGGGGGCAATGTTTCATGCACACTGTTACCAATGATCTTCTCTGGCGGCACCAGCAGGGGAATCTCTTTGGCGGGGATAAAATCCAAATAGACCCCTTCGTGATTCAGGCGAAACATCAGATCCGGGACGGCTTCCAGCAAGGCACGATTAGTTGCCTCGCTATACTGGAGTGCCTCACTTATTTTTTCCTCTTTGGTTTTTGTTTGATAAAGTGCTTCACTCACATGCCCCAGAGCGGTTGCTTGAGCTTCTACGGCAGCTTGAAGTTGTTGCTGAGCCTGATACAAAGAAACGGTGAGGCTACGTAAACGGCCGATAATAACCGCAATAAGCAGCAATGCCAGCAAACCAGCCGCTCCCCCCTCTTGCCAGAAAATTGTCCAGGCAGGCAAGCCAAACAAGGCAAAAATCAGCAAATTCAATACATTGGCCGGGACAATACCAAAGACACCCCACTTAAGCCCAAACAACCAGGCCATCGTGGCAACCGGCACAAAAGCAAACGCACCCACGCCTATCCCAAGGCTATCAAAAAGGCCAGCAACAAGAATGCTTTGAATGAGAAACGCACCACCAACCGCCAACAGCCGGTGCTTTGTTGGCCAGAGATGGGGTTGAAGTGAAAAAATATTTCGCATTTTTACCTGAATCTTTTTCCAATAAGTAAGTGTTCAGATGGGCAATATAGCAAGCAATCAATCTTTGCCTAAATTTTGTTTAACTGAACAGTTACTCAAAAATATTTGAATGTTTCATTTTAACTCACAATGAAGGGATCATCAGCTACTGGTTCCAAACCATGTTCACGCAGTTGACTGTGCAGGGCGCGAATAATCTTTTTTAGTTCGGCCATGCGAATTTCCCGGCCAGCCATTAAGTCTACCAGTTTTTTGAGTTCACGGTTTGATTGTTGCAAATTGGTAAACAGGCGTGCGTTCTGAATCGCTACGGCCGTTTGGTTAGCCATTGCGCTAATTAATGCGACATCCCGCTTTGTAAAATCTGGTTGACTGGGCAAGTTAATAACCGTAAGGGTTCCTAGCACGTGTTCCTGATAGATAACTGGCACCACAACGATTGAGCCACCTTCATCCCGCTGGCGATGTGCCTGTACGCGTGGTGATTCTCGTTCATCCGGTTTGCCTTTTGGTGAAAGGGCTGGCTGACGGTGACGAATAACCCAGCCGGTTAACCCTTCCCAAAGTTCTGAAAATTCTACCATGTCGATCTTGTCGGCACCAGGACCGCTTTTGACAAATTGGAGCACTTCTTTGTTTTCGATATCTAGCAGGTAGAGGATGACCCGGTTGGCATCCAGAACGCGGGCGATTGTGTTGGTTACCATTTGTAAAAGGTGTTCCAGATTGGTTGTTTCGGCCAGGGTTTGGCTGACCTGGTAAAGTGCCTGAGTTTCGGCCAGGGATTGGCTGAGTTCGGCCGTTTTTTGGGCAACTCGTTTTTCTAATGCTTCAGCATGGAGACGAGTTTCCTCAGTCAGGCGTGCATTTTGGATGGCAATGGCCAGTTGGTCGGCGACACGACGGGCCAGACCCAGGTGATTGGTATCCAGCATGTGGGGAGTATGCAGACCAATGTTAAGGGTGCCAATGAGTTGCTGATGGGCAATGAGGGGAAGGAGAACGGCCGTTTCAATACCCAATTCTGTCACATTCTCCAATGCCGGTTCATGAGCTACCATCTTCGGCACATCTCCCAAAATCACAATTTCACCGTTTTGCAAACGCTTCAATTGCTCCTTGAATCCTTCTGTAGGAATCAGGGTCAGTGGCATTTGCGGACCTGTGCCGTGTGCCGCCAATGTTTGCAAAGACCCTTGTTCATTGTCCAGCAAAACTACACTGACACGCTCACAAGGAATCAGATTAGAAAGATGTATAAGAGCGGCATGAGCAATTTCCTGAGGGTCACGCGCTGCCAGAATTGCCCGATTAATCGCATCCAAAAAACGAAGCCGATCAGCATACGCCTTTTCTGTTTGATGTGCCTGTTCCAGGTCAGCCGCCATTTGGTTAAAGGCATGAGCCAGCACACCAATTTCGTCTTCACCAGAAATAGCAACTCGTTGTGTCAGGTTGCCCGCCCCCAATTGATAGGCAGCTTGAGTCAGGTCGTGTAATGGACGAATCAGGCGGTGAGCCAGCCAGATGGCTACGATGAAGGCCAGAATGCCGCTAATCAGGCCAGAAATAATAAAAACTCGCCAGACATCGCTAAAGAATTCCTGTACTGTTGTGACCGAAATAGCCAACTCAATGCCGATTTTTTGGGGGATGTTACTATCATTGTTTAGGGGAACATATCGAATGCGATACAGGTGGTTGTTTAGAGACAATGTCGTGCTGGTGTCGGTAAATATGGTGTCTGGCAATGAGGTGTCGCTGGTATAGGTGGAGAGAATGCGTTGTTGGTCAACAATGACGGAGAGGTCAAGGTTGAGATTTTGGGCCAGGTTGTCCAGAAAGGTTTTGTCCAGGGCATAGCCAGTAATGACTGTACCTAATATTTTTTCGGGGTTTTGGGGATCGTGTATGGGGGTGCTGGCAGTGATGATGGGATAGGGGGAGAGTGGGGGAATGAGAACGGCCGTTTCTTCCGTCCCTGGTTGTGTCAAGGTGGACAAATCGGCCGTTAATGGGTCATCTGGCCCGGCCATAATATAGTTGGAAAACACCACGTCACCATTCGCATCGGCAATAACCACGTAATCCAGCCCATGTCTGGCCATCAACATTTCTACTTGAGGAAAGGCGGGGCTCATATCCCCCATAATCAGGCCTTGCCAAATATCATTTTTCAGAGCAATTGCCTGAGCTACTGCTAATGCTTCTGTTTGCCGAAACGCCAGCACCATACTCAAGGTACGTTCGCCACTATCCAGCTCTTGTTGAATTTCTGTCTCGATGAAATTGTTAAATGCCTCTTGTGTTACCAAAAACAAGGAACTGGTGGCTATTAGCATAATTATCGCCAGCGTGAGAGCCAGTTTGGCTCGTAAACTTGCCCGTGTCCACTTCATTTGGTTTACCTCTCTGGTTCATTGTGGTCAATTTTACATAAACCAAAGGTTCCCCATTGGCGAAACTTGTACCAGCATGTTGCCAAAAAAGCGTTACTTCTTTTCATTATCATAGTGTACCATAAGGCTGGCTGGATTTTGTCTGGAAAATGGGGCGTGGTAAAAAACGGGCAGCTATGAGGAAAACGACGTGCCTGGTCTGTTATTCGGCCGTGTCGGCCACAAAAACAGGCAGCCAGACGTAAAAGGTTGTTCCTTGGCCGGGTTCACTGTTGACCTGAATCTGCCCCTGATGTAAGTCGATGATTTCTTTTACGATAGCCAGCCCCAAACCGGTGCCAGGGATATTGGATTGAGCGGCATGTTTGCCCCGATAGAACCGCTCAAACAGATGTTCCTGGTCTTCGGGGTCAATGCCGATGCCTGTATCACTGATACGAAAGCAGACCATTTGGTCTCCTTCTTGCCAGTTGGTGCAGAGGTGAATAGAGCCGGCGGGGGTGTAATTGAGGGCATTGGCTAGCAGGTTGGTAATCACTTGAGAGAGTTGGTTGGGTTCGCCGCGGACAGGGGGCAGATCGGGCTGGAGCGTGGTGGTGAGTTGCAGGTTGGCTGCTTCAGCGCGTGCCTGATAGATTTCGACGATTTGGGTGATGAGGTCATTGAGGGAAACGGCCGTAAATGATATCTGTGCCTTGCCCAAATCCATTCGTGACAAATTCAGGATATCCTCAATGAGTGTGGTCAGTCGGTTGGCTTGTTGGCGTAACACTTGTAAATAGCGTTCCTGTTTTTCTTTACCTGCCCGCTCGATCAAGTCCAGGTAGAGATTCAGGTTAGTGATAGGTGTGCGTAGTTCGTGAGAAACATCAGAGACAAACTTGCTTTTCATGCGGTCTAGTGCTTGCAATTGTTGGTTGGCTTCAGCCAGTTCACGGGTACGCTCGGCGACCCGATGTTCCAGAGTTTCCAGGAAGAGGGCGCGGTCGAGGGCATTACCGGCGATTTCGGAAACGGCCGTTAACAAGCGTATCTTGTTCCTGTCAAATGGGTGTTTCTCTGCCGTTCCCACATGAATAACCCCAATCACTTTATCTTGTGTCCGTAACGGAATCCCAATGGTACTTTGCAATTGTTCAATATAAGGTCTTTCTTGTGGGTAAAATTTGGCTTTGGGGTCATCTTTAATGTTTTCAGAAACATACACTTCTCCCGTTTGGGCCACATAGCCAGTAATACCTTCTCCCACCTGGTAACGGCGATTAATCATTTCTGGATCATGGGGATAAGTGGCACGGGCAACGAGTTCATTTGTCTGCGGGTCAAGCAAGAAAATACTCCCAAAACGGCCGTTAACAATTTCAATCGTCTTCTGGATAATTAACGGCAACATCTCCGACACCGTATTCGTTTCTCGCAAAGCCGCCGATACATCAGCCAGCGCCTCCAGTTCAGATGCCCGTTGTTGTGTTTCCGAAAACAGACGTGCTTTACCCAACGCCACTGCCAATTGATCCGCAATCAGCGACAACAGCGCCAAATCATCCTGCCCAAACGCCCCTGTTCGATCTGAATCAATATTAATCACCCCCAAAATTTGCGAACCCGCCTTAACCGGTAATACCAGTTCGGACAACACAACATGCTTTTGGGGTGATACAAACTCTGGATTTTCTCGTGTGTCATTGATTATCTGCGTCTGCCCTGTCGCTATGGCTTTGCCAATCAAGCCCTCACCAGGTGGAATGCGGTATTCACCAGGCCGTAACGTTTCTGTTCCGGCGCCCATAGCGGCTTCCAGCACTGCATCACCAGATATTGGATCGCGCACAAAGATCCCCACAACCGGATAATGAAACTGATGGTGCAAAGTATGAACAACGCGCGTACAAAGTGCACGCACATCCAGCAAGCCGCTGATTTCACGACTCAAATCATTAATGATGCTCATGTCTGTGGCCCGTTTTTCCACCTGTTGCAAGAATCGGCTCCGTTCTATGGCCAGGGCAACCATATCAGCAATTTGTTGGAGCAGAGGCAGTTGCTGAACATCAAAGCCGGCCGTTTGCTTCCAGGCAAGATTAAGCGAGCCAATGATTGTGCCTTGAGCATGTAAAGGCAAGTTGATGCGTGACCGAATGCCTGCAGCATATAACATTTGCTCCCCTGCCTTGTCCTGTTCTATGGACAGGTCTGGCGTGAGATGAACTTTACCCGCGAGGATATCAGATGTAGCCGAGCTGTCTTCCACATACAGGCGAATCCCTTGCCTGACGTTGGCAGAGGACTCGTCCAGTGGATAGAGCAGGGCAGACTTCTGGTTTTCTTCCAACAAGGTAATACTGACACGGGTACAATTGGTTGCTCGCCGCAGGATTTGACCAATCGCCGGGAAGGCTTGCTGGACGTATGTTGTGGCATTGAGCTTTTGCAGAATATCACGGGTAATGGCTAATTCGTGGGCATTACGCTGGGTTGCTTCATATAAACGGGCGTTTTGGATCATGATGCTGGCTTGTGCCGAGAGGGTTTTGGCCAACTCGATATGCCGTTGGGTGAAGAAACCGGGTTGTGATTTGTCCAGGGAAAAGAGGCCGATTACTTTACCACTGGTGATTAATGGTACACCCAGCCAGTTGCGGATGTATGATATTTCTTTTTTGATTTCCCAATCAGGGTGGGCGTGGGTATCTTCGATAAGCACAGCTTTTTTTTGCAAGAAGATTTGTTGGAATATTTTGTTTTGTCTCAAGTCGTACCGATGTTTACGAACGGCCGTTGGTTGTGTCCACTTCTCATAATTGCGCAGGGCATATAACACGATGTCATGGTCGCCTTCAAGGAGCATCACATTGGCTGTGTCATAGGGTACAAGCTTTGCCAGATAGTCAAGTAGTGTTTCCAGAATACTTTCTAAATCCAACGTTTGGGTAAGGGCCTGATTTGCTGCGCGGAGGGTTTCGGAAGTCAGGCGGGCTTCTTGTTCGGATGCGTAAAGGCGAGCATTTTCCAGGGCTGTGGCGGCATGGTTGGCAAAAGCTTGAGCCAACTCGGCATCGGTTTGGCTATAGGCATTTGGTTGGCGATTGTCAATGGTCAATACGCCGATAACTTCATCCCGAACGATGAGGGGGACGCCTATCCAGCCACGAACATAGTCGGTGTTTGCCCAACGTTGGAAACGGCCGTCTTTTTGTGCGTCTGCCAATACCAACGGGCGACGAGTTTCACGAATTTCCTCAATCAACGAATTTTGTGCGGGAAATGTACGCCCAATCATTGTTTCTGGCGTCGGTAATCCACGCGCGGCGCTTAGCAAAATTTCATTGCCCTGAAACAGCAAAATAGAAGCACTGTCATAACTGATTACCCGCCTCAGCTGATCCAGAACATTCTCCAACACTTGCTCCAGATTAAGTGTGGAAGTCAGCGAAGCCGCCACCTGACGCAACGTTTCTGCTTCCTGGCGTCGTTTTTGTTCCGCCTGCAAAAGACGGATTTTTTCAATGGCCGTCATCATCTGGTTCGCCAGGGTGAGTAACAGCCGTTCGTCGGCGTCGGTAAAAGCATGTGGACGGTGGCTTTCGGCATTAATGACACCAATAATTTTGTGGCCAGCAATGAGCGGTACGCACAGCTCTGAGCGCGTGTTGGGATCCGACTCAAAGTAATCGGGGTCTTTGGTGACATCCCCAACGCGGACAGGGCGGCCAGTGCGAATTGCTCTGCCTACAATTCCTTGATTCGCTGAAATGAATGGTGGCATTTTTATGGGTTTGAGGGTGTGGTAAGAGGGGTGTGGGTAAAGGAAGTTGTCTTTTTCGTTGTACAGAAGAATGCCAAAGTTGTCTAAATAAAAAGTCTGGCCAATGAGCGTTGTAACACGCTCGATGAGTTCGTCTTCGCTGGTTGCTTGAGCGCCAGCAGTAGCCAGGGTACTAATGGCCACCAGTTCGTTTAGGTGGCGTTTGGTTGTGCGATAAAGGTTGGCGTTTTGCATGGCCAGGGCAGCCTGGCGAATGAATGCCATGAGGCGTTGGGCATGTTCGGGTGTATAGAAATTGGGTTCTGTTTTGTCGAGGGAGATCAGGGCAACCAGTTCACCATGAACGGTGATGGGGGCGCCCAACCAGGAGCGGATGTGTTCTGTGCCTTCCAATGGTATCCAATCGGGGTATTGGGTAACGTCAGGGATGATGTAGGGTTCGCCGGTTTGGAGAATGATTTGCCAGTGAGGGGCTTGCGAAATGTCTATGATGTGTTGTTGCAGGGTTTCCAGAGGAATGTTGAGCCGGGTTTGATACCCGTGTTGGCGGGCAAGGATGGCTTTGTTGTTTTCGAGTAGCAGGAAGACGGCCGTATCGTATGGCACGAGTTTGGCGACTTCGTCCAAAATTTTGTCTAGCAGTTCTTCCCAGTCGAGGGTGCTGGTTAGCGTGGTGCTGGCATGTAACAATGTTTCGGCCAGGCGGCGTTGTTCCCGTTCTGTTTCCAGCAAGCGAGCCTTGAAGATGGCCAGGGCAATTTGTCCGGCGGCTTGTTCGGCGGCGGCAATTTCTTCTGTGGAGAATTCATGGGGTTGGTAATAGGCCAGTAGTACGGCGCCCAGTTTGTGGCCGTTGGCCAGCAGCGGTAAGCCCAGTAGGGATTTAATGCCGGGGAAGTAGGCAGCGATTTTGGGGCTGATGTAGGGAGAGTTGAAAGGGTCTGGGACGGGTAACGGCCGTTGTTCGCGCATGAGCGATTCAGTCAACGTCAGTTCCCCTTTCGGGGGCGTAACGCCAGGATAGCTTTCGCGGTACGGACCACTGGCTGCTGTTGGTACAACTTGCCCCGTTGTTTCATCCCACAGTGTAATATGGCAACCATCCGCATTCAGCAATTCTCCCAATCGATCGGCCAGCAGTTGCAACATCTCCTGCAAATCCATTGTACTGACAACAATGCGGGTGATTTCATTTAGTACACGCAGGAAATGTTCCTGTCTTTGCAACTGGCGTGTTTGTTCTATTGTCTGGCGGTTTAGTTCTGCCTGGTGAATGGCAATAGTAATAAGGCTGGCTGCTTCACGGGCAATTTCCAGATGTTCTTGGGTAAAGGCATGTGGTTCTTCTGCACCCACATTT
This sequence comes from Chloroflexota bacterium, assembly GCA_003696605.1. Classification (GTDB taxonomy): domain Bacteria; phylum Chloroflexota; class Anaerolineae; order Promineifilales; family Promineifilaceae; genus J033. The sequence goes on from RFGV01000156.1 coordinate 11,961, forward strand.
AGCAAACCGATGAGTTTCCCCTGAGCAATGAGTGGCGCGCTCATAAAACACAGCACATTTTCTTTTACCAGTTGGTCCAGCAATGGAAAGTGAGGTGTATGGTGCAGAGTGTGGGGGACAAAATAAACATTGCCTCGCAATAAATCTTCTGTAATGGCAAAAACGCCCACGGGGATTTCTGTGCCTTCGATGATATGTGTGGGCAGATCGCTGTCGGCAGCAATAATACGCCCTACGCCTGCTTCCCAATCGAATGTGATGATACTGGCTCTGCGGGCAGGTATCAGGTTGCGGATTTGTTGGACGACCAGGCGGGCAATATTTTGGGGGTTGTGGGCGGCCAGAATGGCCTGGTCTATCTGGTAAAGTAAGCGTAGTCGTTGGTTGTAACGGTGTACAGTCTGGTCTGTGTGTGGGGCTGGCAATGAGAGAGGGTGATTGCGTCGCAGGTTGTATTCAAAAAGGCGGCTGAGCAAGGTTGGGTCTAGTTCATCGCGGATGATGTAGTCTTGGGCGCCAGCAGTGAGGATGGAGGTGATATGTTCATCGTTTCGGCTGGGCAGGATGGCGATGACAGGCAGATGGGGGTATTGACGCCGAACGGCCGTTACCAGTGAGGTCGCATCCGGCTGGGCATAATCCACTGCCAATAAATCGTAGGATTGTTCTGCCAGCAGTTTCTTGGCCTCGGTCGGGTGATTTGCCGGCTGGATATTGAAAGGCCGAAAAAATCCAGCCTGATTTGTAGCCGAAGCTGCCTGCACAAATGAATCGAGTAGAGCAGAATCGGCCGTTACAAGCAACACATTGATAAATTTTGGCAACATATTCATGTCAGTCAAGCTTCAAGAACCTGCTTTTATCAGAACAGACAAAAAATAGTAGTAATTTAAGTATAGATGATGACAAAATGGAATCATAGCCCAAATACAGGATAAATGTACCATGATCAACTGGATTTCATGGAAAAATCACGGGCATAAAAAAAGCCCTCCACAAGAATGAAGGGCTTTTAAGAGGACAGAAGATCAGGTACTGGCGGCTGTATGTAAATATGTTATGAGTTCATCGAGGGGGACCATGACCCGGTCTTTTTGGTCACGGCGCTTCACTTCAACTTTGCCTTCCGCCACACCCCGTTCACCAACAGTAACACGCCAGGGGATACCAATCAGGTCAGCATCCTTGAATTTGACCCCTGCGCTTGCTTCCCGGTCGTCATACAGTACCTCAAAACCGGCATTTTGGAGAGAGGTGTAGAGGGATTCGGCCGTTTCTCGTGCGCGGTCTCCCTTGCCTACATGCAACAAATGCACCTGATAGGGAGCAACAGAATCTGGCCAGATGATACCATCCTCATCGTGATGCAACTCCACAATAATGGCCATCAATCGGTCTAGCCCAATACCATAGGAGCCCATATAGATAAGTTGCGGTTCGCCATTTTCATCCAGATACGTAGCATTGGTAGCCGCACTATATCGGGTGCCTAATTTAAAGCAATGGCCAGCTTCGATAGCCCGACGCGCTTCAATTGGGTGTCCGCAGTGAGGGCACTTGTGACCAGTATCAGCCTGAGCAATGTCAGCTATCTGACTCACGTTAAAGTCGCGGGGGTAGTTAGCCCCAGTATAGTGATAACCAGTTTCGTTAGCACCAACTACAAAATTGCCACCTGCCTCAATAGAAGTATCAGCCAGCACATAAACGCCCGGCTTGTCTAAAGCAGGGGCTACGTCCAGGCCAATGGCAGAAGCATATCCTGGTACTGCACCTGCGGCCTGGATTTCTGCTTCGGTAGCAGCTCGAAGTGAGCCGCCACCGAGTGCATTGATGAATTTCACGTCATTAACTTCCAGGTCACCGCGCACCAAACCAAACACAAGACGGCCGTCTTTTTCCGATTTTCCACTTGGCGTCCACCAATAAAACACCGCCTTTATTGTCTGGCTGGTAGGCACACCTACATAAGCAGCCACATCCGCAATTGTTTTACAATCAGGCGTCGCCACTTTTTGCAAAGGCATCAATTCAGCGGGCTTTTCCCCTTCTCGCACAAATTCGGCCGCTTCCACATTGGCGGCATAATCACAGTTTGTACAGGCAATAAACGTATCCTCTCCTTGAGGATGGGGTACAACAAATTCCTGCGAAGTTTTGCCACCCATTGCCCCTACATCAGCATTAATGGCAATAACAGGCACACCACAGCGGTTAAAAATATTGAAATACGCCTGAACCATCTTCGGATAGAACTCATCCAGTGCCGCCTCACTTGTGTCCAGGCTGTAGGCATCCTTCATAATAAATTCACGCAGGCGTAACAAGCCACCACGGGCACGTGGCTCATCACGAAACTTTTTGCTGATGTGGTAAACCATTTGTGGCAAATCCCGATAGCTACTTATCTCCCGCAGAGCCAGATCCGTTACCACTTCTTCATGGGTTGGGGAAATGGCGTATTCACGATTGCCACTAGCCTTAACCTTCATCAGCACGTCAACTGTATGCCACCTTCCCGTGGCTTGCCAAATGGAGGCTGGATGCAAATTGGGCATCCACATTTCTTGCCCGCCAATTGCATCCATTTCTTCAGACATAATTTTCCAGATTTTGCGGATAACTCGGTAGCCAAAGGGCATAAATGTGTAAATTCCAGCAGCCAATGGGCGCACAAAGTTCGCCCGAATTAGGAGCTGGTGGCTGATCATATCCGCATCGGAAGGAGCTTCTCGCAAGGTTTTGCCAAATGCTTTAGACAAACGCATAGATTCTCTCTTGTGTTCCTGTTGGTTTGTTTGTGAAATTTTTGATTTGTGAGAAGGAAGTATAACAGCCAATAAAAAGGGCGTCAAAGCAGGCCACAAGTGGAATTTGAGGAATTGTTTGCCAGGTTGGAAAACTTGTTCTAATATGGAGTATTGTCTTGCCAGACGAATGTGATGGTAAAATTTAATCATAAAAGGAAGGAAAATAATGGCTTATAGTGTAC
>RFGV01000157.1 GCA_003696605.1 Chloroflexota bacterium
GGCACCGTACTGTGGCGGTCTCCACATCTTGGTTACACGGGGACATGGGTGTTAGATTCGGCTCACAATATCTATGTTGTCGCGCTGCGACGAATTGCAAAGTTCAGCACTACAAAGGCCCTGACCATCTCCGGCGCCAACCGCGATGCCCTGGCTAACCAGGATCTATATCTCATCCGCGTTACCGGTGATGCTCCGAATCGAACCGAAGACACGCTGGGGATTGTCGCACCCGACAGCGACGGGACAATACAACTGACGCCGGTGCCATGATAACAACAATAATGCAAACACATATACTGGCAGGATAAATATGAATACGCTTAGTTTTGTCGTACTGTTTATCATACTAACTGTCTCTGTTCAGGCCGACGCTCAGGTGCGGGAAGTCTGGCGCTGGCGCGACACAACTATATGGAAAAGTGATAATAAGGTTATTGATGATAGCGGCAATGTGATCCTGGCCCAATCTCAGGTAATCTCACCAGGTGTTTTCAATAATAAGGCCATCAAACTATCCTCTGGCGGATCACTCGTGTGGAGTAAGATCTGGAACTATGATAACACGGGTCGTGTCTTTGCGCTGAACAGTGATGCTCACGGATCCATATATACCGTGGGGGATAAGGGCGGACGATATGGGAGTGACACCGTTGTGTATTGCAAGCACAATGCTGACGGTACTCTGGCATGGAGCAGGAACAAACCGTCACCAGATTCAACGGCGTATCAGTCGGGTACAGTTACAGCAAACGGCACTATGTTCGCAGGACTTGTCAAACGGAATACAGTGGGCCCACCAGCATACAATTGCATTAAGCAGAATGAACAGGGATTGTGTAAATGGTATGATTCCTCAGGTGCAATCATATCTGAATATACGTCGCCCAGTACTGGAAGAAACATAAACAACAATCATGTGTGGGGTACATATGCCGATAAGGCTGGTTTTGTCTATCTGCAAAACTGGGTGGAAAATGACATTTGCTTCATCTGGGACAATTGTGAGCGTGACTACAACTGCTCAATGCTGGATTCGCTGTACCTCATCAAGCTAACCGGCGCCGGTAGTGTCATCTATCGCAAGGCAGGGCTTATGGAGAACACGGCATATGCCGTGACGAGTTCCGGCAACACCTATATGACAAAAGCAGGTGGCATTCTCGAAAAGTATGACCAGCAGGGGGTACTCTTGTGGACAGGATCATTTCCTGCCAATACCCGGTGGCCCGAGATTATGGTAGATCCGGCTGGAAAGAGTGTTAAAGTATTTGCTTATATTGATGATTACAGCGGTTATTATATTTCTGCATTTGATGCTGACGGGACAGCCCAATGGCAGATCACCGGTCCCGATGCAAACTTCTCCAGTACAAGAA
>RFGV01000158.1 GCA_003696605.1 Chloroflexota bacterium
CTATACCGGCATCTGATGTAACAGTGTTTACGGACGCTCTTTGAGAAACAATAGCGCCATCTATCCCACTAGGATGTGATGGGTCTACCTTTACCCACACCTCAATGGAAAATGGCTGTGTGGATGTCGTCGGCAGTAATTGTACACCAGCGTTCACAAAGTCAGATGTACCATTGAACGAGAGTGAATTACTTGGATTGCCGGGTATCGTCGGCAACGGTGAAACAGCAAAGGATGATGTATACGTCTTGTATTTGGTACCTGTCCAAGTCGAACCAACAATACCCCCGACAATATCATTGCTACCTGTAGCATCGTCCAAGTCGGCACCTGTTCCATCGTCGAGCAAGTATAGATTGACCGCTTGGCTGTCTGTTACGCCATCATCCGCGTTGCCGTAAACGGGGAAGTTACTCAGCCCGCCGTTGAAAACGTTGTCCGTTACGAGAGTATCTATGGCGGTACTGTTCGTTGTTCCTAGCTTGATACTCGAACTATAATCAGAGCCGACAATACTCAATGAGTTCAATTTTACATTCGAGATATCTGCCGGTGTACTTTCATCCCCGATCGTCACCGAGAACCCATTAAGGTCAATATCAGATGATGCGCCATACCCGATAATTGATACCTCTGACTTTGTAATGGCTATGTCCTTGTCTAGGGTATACGTCCCCGGAAGGATACGGACAATGCCACCGCCAGCTTTCAATGCGTCGATAGCAGCTAGGAGAGTATCCCCAAAGCTACCGCCGAAATCACTCACACTGTAGTTGGCATCATTACCGTTACCGATAGTCACCTCGTCTCTTGCACCCGATGGGTATTTACCTGATGTCTGGTTTGTTATCATGGCAGGTTTGTTATCCCAGTGTTTGAAATGTTCCCATAAATCATATGCTCAACGGAGTTCGTTACCCCTATATCTTTCGCAAGTGGGGATGAACCCGTTGCGACGGCTCTATCCTGTTCCCCACTAAACCAACATGACGTTATGATCGTTTGATAGGCTACGCCAGTACCGCCGATTTCAATACACATGTCGCCTGTACTTACAGTATTCACGGAACCAGTTGTTGAAATCGCCCCTGATGTTCCACCTGTTAGCGTACCCGTTGGCGTAGATGCCCCTGAGAGGCCCAGAATGCCCGTTGTAGGGCTTGTTTGAAACCAGAACTTCACAGTATATGTATTAGCACTTCCGTCCGTTACAGCCTCTTCTAGGGCGTATGGGGTACCATTCCATCCCGTGACATCTACCCTATGGTCACCATTACCGAGGGTCGTCAACCTCAACGAGTTAAACTTCGTATTGTATGTGTCGGCCGTATTCCCGATGTGAAACCTGCTACTGAGAGTATGTACGGCCGTACTTGCGCCCTCACCTTCAATCGAAATGTTGTGATTGCCGTCAATAGCGATATCGTTGAGGATGTAGTATATTCCTCGCTTGATAAAAATGCGGCCGCCGTTTGAAAGATGGGTAATGGCGTTCGCTAATGCCGTCGAGATATTCCCGTTCGTGGCATTGAACGTACCAAACGTCATAATGCCATCCCCGATGGTCACATCCTCAACTGTACGGACTGACTTGATTAACGTAGGTACGCCCCCGACACCATCGAACTTCCAAATGCCGGATTCCCCACTTGCAGCTACGGTCTCATTCTCATCGTAAACGATAGAGACATCCTCTGCTGTCCCACGGTCAACAAACAAACCAGCAATGCCAGTACCACCGACACCAGCGCCAGTTTCACCGGCATTGATTGTGATCGTCCTGTCCGAGACAATGAGAACGCTTGTCACTTGCTGGATAATGGATGAGCCTTCTAGGATGATATCCCCTTTGAAACGAACATCCGTATGAAATGTGTACCCGGCAGGGGCGCGGAAGTTTAGCCTTCTGTCCGAGCTAAGGAGATCACTA
>RFGV01000159.1 GCA_003696605.1 Chloroflexota bacterium
GAAAATCCCAATGGTTTCGCAAGCCATTGTTGAAGTTTCCAATCCTCAAGACTGGACAGACGTTGCTAAAGGTTTGGGCACGCCCCAATTTATTATATGGTATATCCTGTATCACCATAGCACATATTTGCAGTTATTTGATTATGACCCGTTTTGGGAGTATGACGCCGTATCTGGCGCGCCAGACAATCCGAGAAAGTTAAATTGGGGATTAAATGGTAGTACACTTTCACAATATATAGATGAAACTGCCTCAACTGTTGGTGGGGTATTGGGGTGTCGGAGCGATGGGTCATTAGTATTAAGGCGTGACCCGTCTATTGAACCTAATGAATATCGCGACAATCTTGACGAAAGATTGACATTTAATATTGATGAAAATACGGGCGATAGCGATTTCACTAAATTGCCAGAGGTAAGTCGGCGATTGTTTAAGTCTGTGGGGCAGTTGCGGGCTTTCACATTGGCATATAATGGTACAGAAGTCGTAGCTTATGGCTCTATAGCACCTGGATATACGCAAATGCAAGCTGCGGGCAGTACCGACGCCAACAGCTTTATTATCAAAGCTGATAACGGGGCACAGGTTGGCGACGCTAATTACCGCGCTAGTGGGCAAACATACACAAATATGTTGGCGGGTCATTTACTTGCCAAAGAGAACCGCCAAATAAGCGAATTAAATTGCGATTTGTTGCGCAATTTCGATGTGCTAGAGCCAGTAGATATGTATTGGGTGCGGCTTAATATAAATGCCAATTGGTCTCCTAGAGGTTTGCCGCAAACAGGGCGTTGCACTGTTTTGCGGGTAGACCGCTCATGGGAGGCAATAGATAACGGTGTTTTCAGTAAGAATGTGTCCATTGCTTTAGAGCCAGAGACATTTGGCCAACCTGGCGAAACATACAATTTAGATACGGGTACGGGGGGCTTGTATACTCCTGTAATACCAAAGTTGAATATTCTATCTGATGAACAAGAAAAAACATTACAGCAAATCGGTGCGATTGTTGCAGTAGATAGTGATGGGCATATCGGTCGCACGTTTGACGGCAATAGTTGGGACAATATTGCGGGGAATTTGGCCAATATCGGTGGCAAGTTCGCTGGGTTTGCGTTTGACTTTACGTCTGAGTACGCCCAAAACGGGTTTACTAATGGTGCATTTGGGGTGTGGGCGGTGTATTTAACTGAAACAACCGAAGGTTCGGGTGTGTACGACAAATTTGAAATATGGTATACAGAAGATGTTTTTGCTAGTAATGTCCAGTGGGATATTCAGTATTCAACATTATTTAATGGCAGCGATTTAAGCGGCACAACTCGCATTCGCTCAAACCCCGAAATTGACGGTTTTGTGGCCGTAACCATTGGCACAAAAAATGGCATGTTTATTGCGCGGACGGGAGATGGGAGCACGTGGGGGCTAACAGATGTTGGTGTGACTGTGGGCGATAACAGTCTTAATGGCGATGAAAATCCGTCGGATTTCACGTTTTTGGATAGTGCGGGCGGCATTCTTACTAGCGGTTGGGACGGAACAGGTTGGGCGCTCTATTATTCTACTAGCACATTGGGCGGTTTTACTAAAATGGCATCTAGCCCAGTTGGTACAAATTCGTGGCCATTTATTCAGCGCGCCAATAACGGGGAAGTTTATGCAACCAAGCTTGACAGCTCAACTATCACGGGCGCGCTAAGTTATACAGAGACAATCAAAGAGGTAGACCCCCAGTCCGTCCCCGATGGGGGCGGCGGGTATACTGCGGGGAGTTTAACGCCATATGTAGCCACTTCTACATCTGGGTTTAATGTTGGCGACATCAACTTTCAAGTGCGCGGCGAGCCGTTGCATGGGTTGCTTTTATCTGACGCGCAAGTTGGTGCGGTAGCGGGCGGAGCGGCTTTAGGGGGCATATGTCTGCCGCCACCAAATACGCACAATTATGATGATGGCTGGTTACTTCCCGATACGCCCGTAACCAACCCGTCTGGTGATGAAGTATCTACTGTTGGCAGAATTTATGCTATGATAGAGGGTTGGGCAACCATTGGTTCGTTTTCAATACAAGTAATATTAAATACGCCATGCTACCCTAGTATTGTAAACGTAGAACAGCAATTAAGAATTTACAATCGATGGGGGAAACTTATATACAGTGATACCACTACTACAAACGCCACAAATCTTAACGTGTTTACTACTGGGTACACGTTTTCTCCCCCTTTAGGGGATGTTTCGTATATTGAATATGAATTTACAATGTCTGCGGCTGGTTCGGAATACCCACAATTTTTGTTTCAAACATATACTGTGACAGCCGAAGAATATCATAGCGCGAGCAATGTGTTGTATAAAATATCTGGTGCGCCGAGTTCGCCGTCATATGTTGACATAACCCCAACTATAAGCGACGGATTTAGTAACGGGTATACATCCAATAATCCATATGCTTTGGCTGTCAATGAGATGAACCCCAATGATTTGTTGATGGTGGGCACAAGCAACTATGGGGCAATGCGTCGTATTTTTAGCAGCACTGACGGCGGCACTACTTGGGCAAACCTGTCAAGCGAGCAGACGGGGTTGTACGGTGTTCGAACCGTCGGTTCATCTGGGTTGGCATTTGGTGGTGATGCCATTTTAATATCTAGTGATAATTTTCAAACCAGCACCAATATTGCAACCAACTGGATAAATTCTTCTGGAAATTTTTTAATTATTGATGCCAAAGGCAGTTTGATGATAGACGAATAATTGGCAAAAACAATGTGGTATAATAAGTATTAATATTTGCGATGTTTTATTGAATTGGGGGGGGGATGGCCGACGGGATATTGACCACGCGCGAGTTGGACGCTTTTCGCCAAGCGCTAGAGCGCGCATTTGGTGGGACTATTCAGCGGCCAATTCCAGCGCGGCTAGGCTTTCGTGACAACACAGGCGCTATTCATATTCGCGTGCCAAGCGACAAAACAGACCAGCCCGACAAATATTATTTCCATGAAGCTGGCGGGCAAGGTTTTCATGGGGAAGCGTATTTACAAACGGGCGCATTAGCCGATTGGCAAATTCGTTTTGGTGCACCTATACGCATAATGCGTGACGTATTATCGGGCGAATGGACTATTGCGGGGATAGACCATCGTTTTGCCCAACAATTTTTTTCGGGGGTTAGTGAAACAGATGAAAAATTATATTTTTATGAACATCTTGCCCCCGCCAGATTATACCCCACAGACCCAAATTCAATGCAGGCGCGGGTCTTGGCGGCTTATTATCGTGTAGACGACAATTATTATTATGTGCCGACAATGACTACGGTGGATTTTGGCAGTGCTCCGCATTCTGCAAATATACCATCTAGCAAGACCCGTGCCCGCCTTGCTTTAATTACCGTAAGCCCGCAAACAGCTAGTTTAGGGGTTTACTATGGGAGCGAGTTTCCTGCTACTTACAAAATTGACGCCATTGCTTCGCTCGATGGTGGGACAGGTACATATTTGCCGCCGCCTTCAACTGGGGAGTTTGTGGCGGGGTATGTAAAACTGGCAGGTGGTATGGTCGCTATTACAACTGCACATATCATCCCCGCGCAGCAATATTTGTCTATGGCAAGTTCTACGGGGACACAGCAATTATTTGACAACATTGTTACAGACGGTGGTGATGTTGTTGTTGATGACATATCTGGCACGGTAACTTACATTTAACGGGTGTTTATTTTATGGTAAAACATTCAGCGATAACATTTGACGGGTTACATAAGGCAAAATTTGATTCGGGGACTGATGCAGCCAAGCCCGCCGCGCCTGAAGGCGTAGGCGATGTTTATTGGGCTTATGATGGTAATGGTGGGGCAGGGGCGCTTTATATTGCTGACGCTACTGGTTCTGCGTGGGTAAATTTTAGTGGTGCGGGCGCGGCGTCTATTGATGACTTGTCTGACGTAACCATAACGTCGCCAAGCAATAGGCAAGCCCTTATTTATAACGGCGTTAGTACACAATGGGAAAACGCATTTTTGGTTTTTTCCGACATATCAGATGTAACTCTAACACATGCCAAAGGCAAAATATTAGTTAGCAATGGCACTAATTTAGTTGAATTGAATGTCGGCACAGACGGACAGGTATTGACTGCGAATAGTGCAGCACCTAATGGTATTGAGTGGGCGGCGGCCTCCGCAGCGGGAAGTATCGATGATTTGTCGGACGTGGATACGAGCACCACGCCGCCAGTTAAAGGCGCGTTATTGGCGCACGACGGCACACAGTGGGTTACAAATAATGTTGGCACAGACGGGCAAGTATTGACAGCTAGTGCTGCCTCCGCCAATGGTGTTGCGTGGGGAGATGTTGTTGACGATGATGCTCGCAAACTTGCTATTATAGGGTGGTGATTTATGGCCGTAGGATTTGGTAATTCAAGTGGTCAAGCACCAATAACACAAACAGATGTGTTAAGCGCGGCAGTAGAGACAGTTGTGGTTTCTATGTTTTTTAATAACACAGACGCTACTGCCAGAAATTTGAAAATTTGGCTTAAGAATGGGGC
>RFGV01000160.1 GCA_003696605.1 Chloroflexota bacterium
AGCACACGCACCTACAGGCATGGGACTTTCCAGAAAAACCGGCAATCGCAAAATTTCGCCTGCCTCCATCGAAAGATCCGAAATCTTGAGCATGGCCAGTACACCTTCTCCATTCATCTGGCCATCACCCCCTGTACAAGCCGAGCAACTTCCATCCACATCGGCACGCTTGATACCCACAAAATCCTGATTCGGATAATCCGAGTTCAAGTCATTGATGTAAATGGCTTCTTCATAAGTCGGGTACATGTAATCCGGGCCTACATCAGGAAAAAAGCTGTAATCCTTCACCGGAATAAAGGTCCACGATTCCCATCCATCTGGAGGAACGAAAGTTCCGTTGACCAATTGCTTGATCAGGGCGGCATCACCCGGCGTAAGGATGCGATCCAGATTCATGTCGGCAGCAACAAATTGCCAGGGATAATCCAGCAGATTGTTCCCCAACAAGTGTTGATACACCATGTAATAATCCAGACTGTTGACTCCACACCCCGGATTGTCCGTTTTGTAGGGGAAAATGCCGTAATCGAAGTACCGGTTAACCTCAAACGCATAGCTCCCGTCCGAGCCATTTATCTGAATCTGGCCGGTCTGGGCAGGCGCACACCAGAACCCCGTAGTCAGACTCACCTCGACCCCCGGCACGGCGCCATCTATTGCACCATCGCAATTGGATTGGGTGAAGGGCGGTTTGATAATTGTGCCACTGATTGTGTATGAAGGAAAAGAAACCACAAGTGGTTCCGACAAAGCAGCGTCATCTACATTTCCGGGAATTGAAATCAATTGATTAGCCCCGGCTCCCATCCGCCAGTCCAGCAATACATCTGTACCCGGACTACCTGCAAAGTGTATGGTAAACAGCACCATGGGATCCTCCAGATTCAGGTTCTCCAGATTGTTGATGTAGAGCACTACACTCCCACTGCTTACCAGCATACTGGATGCTGCAGCGATCGCAGGATGGATGGAAGCCGCGGTCTCATCTTCCCGAACACATTGCCCTTGGGACAAATTCTGGTTGATATCGACAGAGACATTGAAATAATAACTCACGCCCGGAAAAGGCGGAAGGTCGAAGTTGCTCCAGACTACCTCTACTTGGGTATAACCATAAAATCGGGACCAACAAGGTGGAAATCCAAATTACCGGGTTGCTGCGCCTGCAACTGCGCGCCGAAACCGGCCAACAAAGAGATCAGAAAAAGAAAACACCGAAACTTGATGGGGGGGGGAGATTTTTGTTTCATGATAATCGGTTTTTGTATCAGAAAATATTGCCCGGGCTCTTCGCATCCAAAAATAATGAACACCCCACCATATAGCCATCTCCCTGCAACCAAAACCCCCCGTTTTTGCCAAAAGGCGACAAAAACGATGGCGCAATGTCAGGCAAAGGGGCAGAGCGCAGCCTGCCATTCGGGATGACAAACTCCTTGGCTATCGGTGCATACGCAGCGGCACGCTGGGGTGAAAACCCCTCTTCGTCTGCGCGGATTGGTTACCCGCATGCGCGCCCGTCAGACTCACCCGAGCATCCCGCTTGCCTCGAGCAGGGCGGCCATCTGCTGCTGCAGGTGCAGGGCGGCACTTCTGGCCTTGTCGGCAAAATCGGTTCCGGTGCCGGCGTAGATGATGCCGCGCGACGAGTTGACCAGCAGGCCGCACTGGTCGTTCATGCCGGCG
>RFGV01000161.1 GCA_003696605.1 Chloroflexota bacterium
CTACCAGTTGAGCTATACACCCCTAATAATTCAACCGCCCAAGCGTATACGCTTAAGGCCATCTAAAGCTAAACTTATGACGATTAAACCGCGCGTTAACAAGAAAGTCGTTCAGCTGCTTAACAAACATCTCCCGCAAAAAACAGAGCAAAATCGCACCACCTGAGTAACGCCACGCTAACCGAAATGAGTACCTAGCCTGCGCCCTGTAATCCAGCAGCCTAAGGGCTATCAAATAATGTCTCTTACGCTTACGTGTAGGACGTCGCAAGCGTCTAAAACCAGAGGGTAACCACAGAAGACGGACCATTAATACTACACAAACGAGTAAGCATAATCCTATAGTTTCTCTAGCCAATGCAAAAGTTGACAACATTAACTTAGCCGTTTTAGCGCCCCCTCCATGCCGAATAACCACCGAAAGAATTGCCCCCCAGCCGCGCACCAATGCGGGCTCCAGCAAAGCTAGCCTGTTTGCTCTATTTCTACTAAATGTGTGCTTTCCAATTCTTGCGCCCATACTTCGAACGACTTGTAACTCTCTTCGCAACAGGCTGCAAATCATATTTATTCCGCACCAGCCGGCACTTTACGCCAGGTAAATCACGAACACGCCCTCCTCGTACAAGCACAACGGAATACTGCTGCAAATTATGACCTTCACCGGGTATATGAGCTATCAACGTCCGCTTCGTAAGAAGACACACTTTGGCAACACGGCGATTCGCCGAATTGGGTTTCTTAGGACTAAACATCATAATTCTAACACATACACCCTTTTTCTGGGGGTTTCGACCCAACACCGGCACTTTGGGCTTACGTCGTACTGTCACTCTATACTACGATTTGTAACCAAGGTCAATATTACCCCTTATGAGACTCGAACTCACCTCTCCGCTGCGAAAAAGCGGTGTCCTGACCACTAGACGAAAGGGGCCGATCTACAGTCACAACATACCACTATCGGAGGCAGGGCTCGAACCTACGACCTGGGGATTTTCAGTCCCCCACTCTACCATCTGAGCTACCCCGATAAAAATTACTATCCTTGGGCCCGGTTGGGCTCGAACCAACAACACATCCGTTATGAGCGGAGTGTTTTACCATTAAACTACAGGCTCGGCGGGGGCCTGGGACTCGAACCCAGAGTTTCGGGGCATGAACCCGATGTGTTGCCGTTACACCAGCCCCCTTTCCTGGAGAGAGTCACTCCGCAGCTGAGCTCTCCATTGA
>RFGV01000162.1 GCA_003696605.1 Chloroflexota bacterium
ACCCTCGGTTACATCGCCCAACTTTATGGCAGCAGCATCGAGGAATTGCAAACAGTGAACAACCTGACAGATTCTGACTTTTTAAGTGTAGGGCAGGAAATTCTGGTGCCTGTTCAGGCTTCCCTCGTTGGTCCCGACTTCAAAATTATCCCCGATAGTGAATTGGTCTATGGGCCAGCTGCAAAAGCATTTGACGTTCGTACCTTTGCCAATCCATACAATGGATACCTGCTCACCTACCAGGAAGAAGTAGAAGGTGTATTGCTGGCCGGACCAGAAATTGTTTCGCTGGTAGCGCATCGCTTCAGCGTCAATCCCCGCCTGTTATTAGCTGTGTTGGAATATCGTTCAGGTTGGGTCACGAAACCTGCCGGGCAGGGAGCAACGGAGACATTATATCCGTTAGGTTATGTCAATGAACGGGCAGCGGGATTATACCGGCAGTTAAGTTGGGCAGCAGACAAGTTAAATATGGGGTATTACGGCCGTTCCGAAGGCGGCCTCACCAGCTTTCTCGTTGGCACAGACACCCGCGTCGCCTTTGCCCCCACTATCAATGACGGCACAGCCGGGGTGCAGCTCATGCTTGGTGCTCATCCCACTGCCAACTATAACACTTGGCTACACGACACCAGCACAACCGGCCTTTTTGCCACCTACGCCAAACTTTTTGGCAACCCCTTTGCCTACACAGTCGATCCTCTCTGGCCTCCCAATCTGGAACAGCCCCCTTTCCAACTTCCCTGGAGTCCAGACGAAACCTGGTTTTTCACTGGCGGACCACACGGTGGCTGGGCTTCTGGCTCAGCCTGGGCGGCGCTGGACTTTGTGCCAGATGGCGAACAGTTAGGGTGTGTCCCATCTGACGCCTGGGTGCGGGCTATTGCCGATGGTGTGGTTAGTCGGAGTGACTTTGGGGCTGTGGTAGTAGACCTGGATGGGGATGGATTTGCCGGAACTGGCTGGGCGATTACTTATATGCATCTGGAAAGCCGTGACCGTATTCCAGCCGGTACATTTGTGCAGGCTGGCGAGCGACTGGGACATCCTTCTTGTGAAGGCGGGTTTTCAAACGGGACGCATGTTCATATTGCCCGTACGTATAACGGCCGTTGGGTAGCTGCCGATGGGCCTATCCCCTTTGTAATGGGCGGGTGGGTATCACGCGGTTTGGGGCGTGAATACGACGGCCAGTTGGTACGGGGCAACATCATTAAAGAAGCATGTGAATGCCGGGACGAAATCAATGCGATTCCCGGCCAATAATCACTCTACCTGGGCTTTTGTACCATGCGCCCTAACGGCCGTCCTCCCACCAAATGCATATGCAAATGGAACACTTCCTGCCCACCATGCCGATTACAGTTAATAATCAACCGATAACCATCCTCCGCAATTCCTTCCTGCTCTGCCAGCTTCTTCGCCACCAATAACATACGTCCGGCAATCGGCTCATCCTCCTCCGTAAGGTCATTGACAGTTGGAATCACCTTATTAGGCACAATGAGAATATGGGTTGGTGCCACCGGGTTAATATCCCGAAACGCCGTAACCAAATCATCCTGATACACAATATCCGCCGGAATTTCTCCAGCAATAATCTTGGCA
>RFGV01000163.1 GCA_003696605.1 Chloroflexota bacterium
CCCCCAACCTCCTGCCCACACCCATCGGCCCTTATAGCTGGACACTAAAAGTTCCCATCCTCATGTACCATTACATCAGCGTCCCCCCCGCCGATGCCGACATCTACCGCTACGATCTTTCCGTAGAACCAGACAACTTCCGTGCCCAAATGGCTTATCTGGCAGAAAACGGATACACCACCATTGACCTCTACGACCTTTCCCTGGCTATCACCAACAAAAAAGAACTCCCTCCCAAACCCGTCATTCTCACCTTCGACGACGGCTACCGAGACAATTACGAAAACGCCTTTCCTGTCTTGCAAGAGTTTGGCCTCAAAGGTACATTCTTTGTCGTAACCGAGTTTGTTGATCGTGGTCTGGAAGCATATATGACCTGGCCCATGCTAGAAGAGATGGCCGCCGCCGGACAACGCATTGAACCACACTCCAAAACACATGCCGATTTACGAAATCGTGACCGGGACTTTCTCATCTGGGAAATCTTGGGCTCGCAAGAAACGATTGCCGCCCACATTGGCTACACACCACGCTATTTTGCCTATCCTGGTGGCCGCTATGATGATGCCGTTATCCAGATTTTGCGAGAACTGGATTATTGGGGGGCAGTGACCACGATCAGCGGTAAATGGCATGGCTTTGCGGATCGGTATGAATGGACACGCCTCCGTGTGCGACACGATACCACATTGGCCGAATTTGCCGATCTGATAGACCCGGGAGACACGGTAGGCGGAAAACCACAGGGGAACAATTAAGTGGTTGAAGAAAACCAAAAACAGGACAAACACAAAGAACCAGCCCGCATTTTCCCTTTCTTTATTATTGCCCATTGGGCACGGTTTGCCTATTTGGGATTGCTAGGAGTAACGTGTGTGGCTACGGCCGTTTACGGATTCTGGCAACTATTCCAGCCCGTTACCCAGACAACCGGTACACTCACCGGCCTCACTACCGATCAATCCCACTACCCCCTAACCAGCTATACACTCCTAATCCAGACTGATGACAATCAACTGCACCCAATCCGCCTGCGAAATAACGGCCGTATTCACACCTACCTCCAAACTCACCCTGACCTGCTTTTTACCCGTGTCGCCATCCAACAACAGGCTGGTGTAGCCACCCTCCTTATCCCCCTCAATGGTCACACTCCACCTATACGCGAAATCACCATCTCCCCCCTTTTCCTCCTTTTCACTGCCTTCCTCATGCTTATTCTGTTCTTTCCCCTGGCCTATCCCGCTCTTTTTGAACACCGTTCTTCAGCAACAGATTGGTCATAACCAGCCCGGTTGCTGAAACCATGCTGGAACTATGGAGGTAACAAATGGAACTTGCAGGCAAAGTCGCTGTTATTACCGGTGGCGCAGTACGATTAGGCCGGGCACTGACATTGGCATTAGCCCAAGCCGGATGTCATGTGTTTATTCATTACGGCCGTTCTGCCGCCCCCGCGCAACAAACCCAAACAGATGCCCAAGCCCTGGGCATACAAGCCCATATTTTTAGTGCCGATTTAGCTGACCCAAACGCTGTCAGCCGCATCATTCCGGCTGCTGTGGCCCAATTTGGTCAGGTAGATATCCTCATTAACAATGCCGCCATCTTCCCGGAAGAAGACAACTTCAGCCACACAGACGCCGCCTTGTGGGATAAACTATTTGCGGTAAATTTGCGAGCACCTTTTTTGCTTAGCCAGGCATTTGCCGCCCAGCTTCCAGCCAACACACAGGGCAAAATTATCAACATCACTGATGCCCGCGTGCGCCACCCCCAAACCGATCACTTTGTCTATCGGCTAACCAAAGGGGGCTTGTGGCAAATGACAGAAATGCTGGCACATGCCCTCGCGCCTCGTGTGACGGTAAATGCTGTTGCTCTGGGGGCAATTTTGCCCCCGCCAGGACAAGATGAAGGTTACCTGCAAAATCTGGCTCAAACACGTGTTCCGTTGCAACGGGCAGGAAGTGCGGAAATTGTCACGCAAAATGTGTTACATTTGCTCACACAGGATTTTTTGACGGGTGTGGTGATTCCCATAGATGGGGGAGAGTTTTTATAAGGGATAAACCCGGCTAAATCGTGGCAAAACGGCCGTTTTCGGGTTACACTCTGAACATCATCACCCAGTCAGGCAGGAGAAGAACCATGAAACATCTCGAAAGCACTTTCCAGGGCGCAGATGACACCATCCTTTACTACCAATATTGGCTACCAGACACACCCCCAAAAGCCACTCTCATTATTATCCACGGCTTTGGCGAACACAGTGGTCGGTATATGAATATCGTTAACTACCTTGTTCCCAAAGGCTACGCCATTTACAGCTTTGACCATCGCGGACACGGCCGTTCCCCCGGCCAACGAGGCCACATCAACCATATAAGCGAATTCCGCAACGATGTACACGCCTTTGTACAACTCATCCGCCAGCAAACACCTGACCTCCCCCTCTTCCTCTACGGTCACAGCATGGGTGGCCTCATTGTGCTTGACTACGGTTTACACCACCCAGACGGATTAAGCGGCGTTATCTCTTCTGCACCAGCCATTGGCGAGCTAGGCGTTCACCCCATTTTGCTGACAATCGGCCGTATCATGTCACGCATCTTGCCCCGCTTCAGCCTCAATGCCAACCTCGACGCCACAGCCATCTCCCGCAACGAAAAAGTCGTACGTGCCTACCAGGAAGATCCACTGGTACATGGCCGCGCTTCTGCCCGCCTGAGCACCGAACTGCAAGACGCCGCCACCTGGATACAAGCCCATGCCACCGAATGGCGCTTGCCCCTCTTAATTCTGCATGGTACAGCCGACCGCCTCACAGCACCAGAAGGCAGCCAACGTTTCTTTGAAAATGTCACCTGGCCAGACAAACAACGCATTGTATATGAGGGCGGCTACCATGAATCACACAATGATATTCACTATGAACGTGTTCTGGCCGATCTGAGCAACTGGCTGGAAGCCCACCTCCAGCAAACGCAAGATTCCCATCAAGACTCTTTAGCAAATACCTGAAAGAAACGCAAACATTAAAACCTGGCGTCACAACCAAAGGAACAGAAATGGACAAGATTATTATCAAAGATCTGCTGTTGCGCGGCATTATCGGCATCAATCCGGACGAACGGGAAAACAAGCAGGACATTCTCATTAATCTGGTGCTCTATACCGATGTGCGTCAGGCAGCCGCTTCGGATGATATTGCCGATGCAGTGAATTATCGGAGTATTACCAAGCGAATTATTGACCATGTAGAAAATTCGGCCGATTTTTTGGTGGAAAAGCTGGTGACGGATATTGCCCGTATTGTGTTGACGGAATTTCCCGTCGAACGGGCAAAAGTGCGTGTGGAAAAGCCGGGAGCCTTGCGCTTTGCGCGTTCTGTGGGCATTGAAATTGAGCGCACTCGGACGGATTTTTTGCAGGAATGAATCAGGTTTTTGTGTTGCTGGGTTCAAATATTGACAAGGAAAAAAATTTACCAACGGCCGTTTCCCTTTTGCGACAATCCTGTACGGTAACGGCCGTTTCCTCCGTGTACGAAACAATTCCGGTTGGTTTACGCCATCAGCCTAACTTTTGGAATACGGCCGTACTTCTCGCCACCCCCCTGGATGCCCCCACCTTACACCAAACCATTTTACGCCCGCTGGAACAACAGCTAAACCGCGTCCGCACCTACGACAAAAATGCTCCTCGCACCATTGACGCTGACATCATCCTTTTCAACAACGACGTATTTGACTTTGACCACCACCACATCCCCGATCCAGATTTACTCCGCTTTCCCCATGTGGCTGTGCCCATAGCTGAGCTGGCACCACAAATGCCCCACCCGGAAACCAGAGAACCACTGGCCAAAATTGCCCAACGTCTGCTAGCTGAATTGACAGCCCGCGAAGGGCAGCCGGTAGTGTGGAAACGGCCAGATGTGCAGTTGTCGTAAAACTTAGTTAGTTACTGGAGTTCGGTTCACAAGAGGAATCAGGAAGAAACGGCCGTCAGTCGTTCACGATACCGCGCCTGTACAACTTCCTGAAAATAGGACAACCCGCGTCGGTGAGCCTGTTGCTGTCGGGCACGAATAAAGCGGTAATTACGGCGTGGCTCTTCTGGCACTGGCCGGGAAACAGAGCTGACACGCAAAACAACTTGTCCGTCTGGCAACCAGGCCACATAAGCTGACCACTCCCCTTGCTCAACATGCCGGGCAGTTGTTACACAAGTAAAGCCACATCGACGATCAGCCTGAGTAACGGCCGTTACCTCATTCATCACCACTGCATCCAGCACCACCCGCCCCCGCAATTGCCATACATGCACCCGCTGCACAATCCGATCCCCCACTTGCAGCCAACGCCCCTGCAAATCAAAATCGCTCATATGCGTCAACACATCCGGCGGATAAAATTCATACCGCATCAACACATCCGCCGCACAGGCAAACAACTCGCCGGTGGCATCATGCCCCAATGACGCCTCATATTTATCTATGTGCCATGTCTCATCAAGGGGGATACTGGCATGGTAATTCAGCGGAACCTGTTCCCATTCATCCAGGTACTTTACATCACAACAACCATCAGACAGCCATTCCAGAGTAACCGTCGTTAAAAGAGCCATTTTACTCGCGCATTACTTGAATTGCGCAGCCATTCAATTGACCATGCTGTAAATATTCTACAAGTTATAAAGAGGCAACGCAACACTAACAGCACAAATTTGGACTAATTTCCCCCCTTTCCCTCTGGCAGCCAGCTTCAAACTATGTTAAGGTGAAGGCACATCAACCGTTCAAGTCATACCTCATGACACAAATTTGCATAATTTAAGGAAGTAACATGTCATCACATACCGTCCCCCAAAGATTAGCCCGCCAGTTAGACAAGTGGGTCTTATACAGTATGAACAGGCGACTGCCAGGCAGCTTTGAACATAGTTACCAGAACGCACCTTCATTGGAAGATGTACTGGCAGCCACACAAGTCGATCGGAGGAAAACGGCCGTTTACAACCTCACCGCCCCTGGTGAACATCCCATCTATTTACATACCACCACCGGAACCCTGCGGTGTCATGTCCGAGTCCGCCCTCACCACAACCCCAATGCCCCTCTCATTCTGTACCATCATGGCTTCAACGAAACCCCCTACACCAATTCCTGGCGCCGCATTTTCTCCCCGCGCCATCTATTCGCCGCCCACACCGTCTGCATACAAGCCCCCTTCCACAACAACTGGCGCGACCCTCTGCTCAAAGGCTTTGCCAGCTTGCAAAACGTCTATCAAATATTTGCTGGTTCACTCCGTATTATGGAACTGGTACAACAACAATTTGAAGCACAAGGAACACCATGGACAATCGTCGCTGGCGCAAGCTGGGGAGGCATTACCAGCATGCTTTACGCAGGCATTCTCGGAAACACTCGTGCGGTTGTGCCCATGCTCTCCTCCCCCAACCTGGCACAAGTATTGTGGGATATTGCCGATTTATTCAATCGCCCAGTACCTATCTCTCACAGCCATCTTAGCAAACTGTTAGACTTCACACCTTATTATCGGCGCGTTCCCCCTCATCGTGTCTTTCCCTTACTGGGAGAATGTGACCTTTTCTTTCGCTGGGAGCATCACGCACCTATCTTTGAACCACGACCTATCACCACAATAAATGGCAGCCATATCACTTCATTCCTGTATGCCCATCAATTACGGCAACATCTTCTTTCAGTATTGGAACAAGTGCAATCCTGGCCAGAAAACGGCCGTTACTAACCCATACTCACTAACTACTTATCTTCAACTAAGGAAAAATTTAAGATCCCTCGTTACACTACAAAAGAAGTCGCCAAAAGAAGTGTACAGCCCCGGTTTCCCCTCCTGGCCGGGGCTGTACACTTTTTTGAGCACCTTTACGGCTCATACTTATACAAACGCGGCACACGTGTATTAATATTCGTCAACACCTCATACGGAATCGTCCCTGCCCACTGAGCCAAATCCTCACAGCGAATCCACTCCTCACCCGACGCCCCAATTAGCACCACCTCATCCCCATTATACGCCGAATCCCACTCAATATTCACCATCACCTGGTCCATACAAATACGCCCAACCACCGGATACCGCTTCCCCCGAATCAACACCTCAGCCTTACCCGACATACTCCGAAAATAACCATCACCATACCCCACCGGCACAGTAACCACCCGTACCATATGATCACTTTGCCATGTCGAACCATAACTGACTGGATGCCCCGGCTTAACCACCTTAAAATACACCACCCGTGACTTCCACGACAGTGCCGGTCGCACCACAATCGTCTGTTTCACCTCATCAGAAGGATACACCCCATAGAGCAAAATTCCTGCCCGAACAATATCAAAATAACTTTCTGGCATCTGCAAAATTGCCCCAGAATTGGCCATATGCCGCAATCGTGGGTGGGGTAATCCCCGTTCTTCATAAAACTGCAAAACTTGTCGAAATCGGTTCAACTGTTCTTGGGCATAAGAAAGATTGGCCGCGTCAGAGCTGGCAAAGTGGGAGTAAATCCCCTCTACCTCACAATACTCACACCGCAAAGCAGCTTCCAACAATGTGTGCGCGCTGTAATAATGCACGCCAATTCGCTCCATACCAGTATCAATCTTCAGATGTACTTTTGCCCGTCGTCCCATCCGGCGAGCAGTTTCATTGATATGTTCCAGCTTTTCCACTGAAGAAGCTGTTAATGTCAGATCGTGAGTCAGAAAAAGAGGAATCTGATTCCCCAAAATCCCTCCCAACACAAGAATGGGGGTCTCAATTCCAGCTTCACGAAGCAAAATCCCTTCTTCTAAAAAGGCCACTCCCAAATAAGGTGCGCCCAAAGATGCAACATGGCGGGCGACTTCTACCAATCCATGCCCATACGCATTAGCCTTGAGAATGGGCATCACTTGCGCGGGGGCTACGGCCTGTTCAATAGCACGATAATTTTCGGTCAGTCTGGCCAGATTGATCTCCACATAGGTGGGGCGCACGGTACCGTAGTTGGCACTTATGGTTAACTGATTTAGTGCTGTCATGCCTCTATTCTAGCGGATATGGGTCACGCTGTCGCACTTGTTTGCACATTGGGCAAGGCAAGCGTACAATTGCAGCAGGGTAGTTATGTGTCGCGGACAATTTAATACTGCAAACGGCCGTCTGGGAGAGCATTCCATTTTTTAACCATGTTTTCTTCGTCTGACATGGAATCGCCGAAGGGGCAAACCGATTTTACGGTGAAACTCTCAGGCAAAAGGACCGGACGACCGGGTAACTCTGGAAAGCTGTCATTCCTTCCCCTCCTTCCTTTAACCAAATCTGCAATGACAGCACCGAAGGGGCAAGCTAATTGTGCAAATTAGCGAATCTCTCAGGTCCATGACAGAGGATGCCAGCAATGCCTTATTGCTGTGCGTCCTTTTTTTATCTCTGTTGGTGAAGTTTTTCACCTTTAGCAGTTAGGAGGATTTACTCATGAGCCACAATATTCCAGCCGACTTGCGTTATACAAAAGATGATGAATGGGTCAGAGTTGAGGGCGATGAAGTGGTGGTAGGCATCACAGATTACGCCCAGGACGCACTGTCTGATATCGTGTACCTGGAACTGCCTAATGCAGGCGACTTTTTTGGCATAGGCGAAGTATTTGGTGTGGTGGAATCGGTAAAAGCCGCCGCCGATTTGTATATGCCTGTGTCAGGTGATGTTGTCGCCGTCAATGAAGCGTTGATTGATACCCCAGAATTAATAAATGAAGACCCATATGGGGCAGCGTGGATGATTCGGGTGAAGATGAGTGAACCGGAACAGTTGGACGAGCTGATGGACGCAGAGGCTTACCGGGCACATTGTGAGGCACGCGGGTAGCCAGGTGGCGTTCAGCTTCTGTCCGGGGGTTGATAGATGGATATAGTGGTGTGACAACGGCCGTTTCTGCCTGATTACGGCCGTTTCCTCCCCTATCTCACCCCACTCATCTCCCCATCCCCTGCCCACTGGAGAGGACAGATGACCACTTTTGCACAAGCCCCACAAACAAACCTGCAACACAATTACAACCGTCGGCTCCTACACGGCGCCGACCAATTTATAAACCGGCATCTCGGCCCTCGTGAAAGCGAAATCGCCGAAATGTTGGCCCAAATGGGACTCCCCTCACTCGACGCCCTCATAGATGAAGCCGTCCCGGCCAATATCCGTATGAGCGGCCAACTTAATCTGCCCACCCCCCGCTCCGAAACCGCCCTCCTGGCCGAGTTACGCGAACTGGCCGCCCAAAACAAATTATACCATTCCTTTATTGGCATGGGATTCTATCGCACCATCACCCCACCTGTTATCCAACGCAACATTCTCGAAAATCCCGGCTGGTACACCCAATACACCCCCTACCAGGCCGAAATTGCCCAGGGACGTCTGGAAGCCCTGCTCAACTTCCAGACCATGATTTGTGACCTGACCGGTATGGAATTGGCCAATGCCTCCCTCCTGGACGAAGGATCGGCCGCAGCTGAAGCCATGACCATGTGCTGGCGTTCCCGTCCACGCAATTCCCAGGCCAATACCTTCTTTGTGTCCGAGCGCTGTCACCCGCACGTCATTGCTGTGGTGCAAACCCGTGCTGAACCATTAGGCATCAACGTTGTTGTTGGCAATCACGAAACAATCTCCTTTGCAGATGTTTTCGGTGTGTTGGTGCAATATCCCACCACAGATGGGGATGTATTGGACTACGCCCCATTGTGCGAAAAGGCACACGAGGCTGGCGCGATGGTTGTGGTATCGGCCGATTTGCTGTCCCTGACACTCCTCCGCCCACCGGGTGAATTTGGTGCAGATGTGGTGGTAGGCAATAGCCAGCGTTTTGGTGTGCCCATGGGTTTTGGTGGCCCACATGCCGCCTTTATGGCGACCAAAGACGCTTTCAAGCGACAAATGCCGGGTCGCCTCGTGGGTGTTTCAGTAGATGCAACGGGGAAACCGGCGTTGCGACTGGCTTTGCAAACTCGTGAACAACATATCCGCCGGGAAAAAGCCACCAGTAATATTTGCACGGCGCAGGTATTGCTGGCAATTATGGCTTCGATGTATGCGGTGTATCATGGGCCTGAAGGTTTGCGCCGCATCGCCCAGCGAGTTCGTCTGCTTACGGCCGTTTTGGCGACGGCATTGCAGGAGTTAGGCTACACGGTCAATGATCAGCCTGTTTTCGATACGCTTAAGGTGCAAAACGGCCGTTTCTCCCCCCAAGAACTCATCCAACGCGCCCACCAACACCAGATCAACCTGCGCCAATATGACGACGCTGTCGGCATCTCCCTCGATGAAGCCACCACCCTCGACGAACTGCAAACCCTTCTTACTGTTTTTGGTGCAGCCAACAACCAATTCGACCTGGAAGCCCTGGCCGACCAGATAAACATCACTTACCAGCCTCCCCACCAACGAACCAGCGACTACCTCACCCATCCCGTTTTCAATAGCTACCACTCCGAAACAGAGATGCTGCGCTACATCCACCGCTTACAAAAACGGGACCTCTCCCTGGCTCAATCCATGATTCCGCTCGGCTCCTGCACCATGAAGCTAAATCCCACAGCGGCGATGCTCCCCATTAGCTATCCAGAATTCAGCCAACTACACCCGTTTGTACCCGCCGACCAGGCCCAAGGATACCATGAACTGTTCCGCCGCCTGGAAACATGGCTCAAAGAAATCACCGGATTCACGGCCGTTTCCCTCCAACCCAACGCCGGTTCTCAAGGCGAATATACCGGCATGCTCGTCATCCGTGCTTACCACAAATCACGCGGCGAAGGACACCGAAATATCTGCCTCATCCCCAGTTCAGCCCATGGCACCAACCCCGCCAGCGCCACCATGGCCGGCATGAAAGTCGTTGTGGTTGCCTGCGACACAAACGGCAACATAGACGTTGACGATCTGCGCCAAAAAGCAGAACAACACCGAGATAACCTTGCCGCCTTGATGATTACCTACCCCTCCACCCATGGCGTCTTCGAAGCGGCCGTGAAGGAAATCTGCCAGATTGTACACGACAACGGTGGGCAAGTATATCTGGATGGCGCAAACATGAACGCAATGGTGGGGCTGGTGCGCCCGGCAGAGCTGGGCGCAGATGTATGCCATCTGAACCTGCACAAAACCTTTAGCATCCCCCACGGCGGTGGCGGTCCCGGCATGGGCCCCATCTGCGTGGCAGCACACCTGGCCCCATTCCTGCCAGGCCATCCTGTGGGCTCCAACGTAGGTGGAGAACAGGCAATTGGCCCTGTTTGCTCTGGTCCTTGGGGTAGCGCCAGTATTCTGCCTATCTCTTACGCTTATATCGCCATGCTGGGGAGCGAAGGTGTTACAGAAGCCAGTAAAATCGCTATCCTGAATGCCAATTATGTGGCTCATCGGCTAGATGCTTACTTCCCGGTCTTGTATAAGGGACAAAACGGCCGTGTGGCTCACGAATGTATTGTAGATTTGCGTCCGGCCAAAGAGCGCAGCGGCATTACTGTGTTCGATGTAGCCAAACGACTGATGGACTACGGCTTCCATGCACCTACAGTTTCCTGGCCGGTTATCGGCACGCTGATGATTGAGCCGACCGAAAGCGAGTCGAAGGCGGAGCTAGACCGGTTCTGTGATGCGCTCATTCGGATTCACGGGGAAATTGAGGCGGTGGCATCTGGGCGCTACGATCGGGAACAAAACCCACTGACAGGCGCACCACATACGGCTGAAGTGCTCACGGCTGATTCCTGGGAACGGCCGTATTCCCGACAAGAAGCTGCTTACCCTGCCCCCTGGCTACATGAATCCAAATTCTGGCCTTACGTCTCTCGCATAGACGACGTATACGGCGATCGGCATCTCGTCTGTACCTGCATCCCCATCGAAGCCTACGCCGACTAACAACCCAACAATTCATCTCCCCCCATAAATAAAACAGGCCCGGCAAATACACCGGGCCTGCTGCTTTTTCACCTCGCCTATAATTGTTTTCCTCTTTTTGTCAGGCAAACAGTTGTACCAAATGATACTTCTTGCGCCCTTTACGCAACACCACAAACTGCCCTTCAATGCTCTCAGCAACTGTTACTCGCTGGCCGACATCAGTCACGCGGCGATTGTTGACATAAATACCGCCCCCCTGAATGGAACGGCGAGCATCTCCCTTGCTAGTTGCCAGTCCTGTTTCCACCAACAAGTCAACCACCGGCATCCCTTCGCCTTCAAACGCCGTTTTAGCCAGCTGACTGGAGGGAACATCGGCGAAGATGTCGCGGATATCGTTGGCATCCAGCCCTTCCAGGTCGCCGCCAAAGAGCACTTGAGATGCTTGTTCGGCACGGGCAACGGCCGTTTCCCCATGAATCATTCGCGTCACCTCTTGCGCCAGTGCCCGTTGCGCCTCTCGTTTCTCTGGCCGTTCAAACAACGCCTCCTCCAACGCCCGAATCTCATGCTGATCCAGCCACGTAAAATACTTCAGGTAATTAATCACATCCGCATCATCCACATTCAACCAAAACTGGTAAAACCGATACGGCGATGTCCGCTGCGGATCCAGCCACACATTCGTTCCGGAGGCCGTCTTGCCAAATTTGCTTCCATCCGCATTCGTAATCAGCGGATACACCAGGCCATGCGCCTTCTTGCCCCGTACCCGTCGAATCAACTCCACACCAGCTGTAATATTTCCCCACTGGTCACTGCCCCCCGTTTGCATCACACAGCCATACGTATCAAACAAGTGCAAAAAGTCATATGCCTGTAACAACATATAGCTAAACTCGGTAAACGAAATCCCTTCCTCACGCTCCAACCGAGACTTCACCGAATCCTTAGCCATCATGTAATTAACCGTAAAATACTTGCCCACATCTCGCAAAAACGTCATCATACTCATGGGGGCCAGCCAATCTGCATTATTCAAAATACGGGCCGGGTTGCTTTTGACCTCAAAATCCAGAATCAAAGCCAATTGCTTTTTAATCCCTTCCAGGTTCGCTTCTATTTGCTCCCGCGAAAGCAACTGACGCTCCGTAGCCCGACCACTGGGATCACCAATCATGCCTGTGCCACCGCCAGCAATGGCAATCGGCGTATGCCCAAACCGTTGCAGGCGAGCCAGCCCCATCATTGGCACCAGATGCCCTATGTGGAGGGAATCGGCCGTTGGGTCAAAACCGTTATAAACTGTGATTTTCTCTTTTGCCAACAACTCAGGCACACTTTCCGTGTGATCATATACCAAACCACGCCACTTGAGTTCTTCAAATGCGTTTATCACGTTGTCCACTCCTCTTTCATAACATCAGTTTGTGATGGTAGCCCCTGCAGGCCAAGTTGTCAATGCAACAAAAAAGACGCGGTTGGCGCCGCGTCTTGGTATCGGGAAGAAAAATTGCCGTTTACAGGTAACGGCCACACTCGCCCAAACGCGGTGCCGGTAATTTCCTGTAAACGTAATAATAAGACCGGGTTTCAGTCCACAACATCATCATACCTGCATGGTAACATGCCCACAGACAAGCGTCAAGCCCTGAGAAGGCAACACGATGGATGGTTTATGTGCTGCCAGCCAAAAGTTTGTCTACGGCGTGGGCGAGCTGGGCCAGGTTGCGCACCACATAGACGGCATCACATACGGGGGCGTATTCGAGCATGTCGCTGTCTCCTGTGCCCCATTGCCGCTGTGGCTCAGGATTGAACCAGATGAGTTTGCGGGCACGACGCTGGAGTTGCTTCATGAGGTCTATGCGCGGAGAGTTGTAGTTGTTACGGCCGTCTCCCAGAATGACAACAGTGGTGCGGTTGTCCACAGCATCCAGCCAATTTTTGAAAAAGGTATTGAGACTATTGCCAAAATCGGTGGCGTAGTAGCCGGGAGGGATGTCATAGAGAACGGCCGTTACCGCCTCAACCGCCCGCCGCCCCGACAACGTCACACTAATCTCCTGCATATCCGAATTAAAGGCAAAACTGCGCGCCTTGGCCACCTGATCCTGAAGCTCATACGTCAGCCGCAACATAAACTCTGCCACTGCCCGCATCGAAGTTGAAACATCACAAATAAGCACCAGCTTGGGCTTCAGCTTCCGCTTCTTAAAGCGCAACTCTACCGGCACGCCACCATACCGTTGGTTGGCGCGAATCGTCGCCTTGGAATCAAATTTCCCCTGATTGCCCCGTTTACGCCGCAACGCTGCCCGGCTACGCAATTGTGTCACCAACCGTTGTACTTCTTTACGCAACTGGTTCGCTTCTTCTTCAGTCAACGACTGAAACGGCTTGTGCATCAAATCTGGCCCATGAAACTCATCTGCCCGCCGGGCGCGTTCCTGAGCAATCTGTAACCCAACCTGATGCGCCACTTGTTCTGCTAACGCCTCTCGGTTAGCCTCCACCACGCCCATCAGCTTGTCAATCGCCTCCTGACTCATGCCCATTTCCTGCAAACGTTGGCGTAGCTGCTCAATCAACTCTTCCAAGTGCGAAAAGCCCATCTGTTGCAACATGCGGCGTGTAACCCAGCGAGCTTCACGCTGATCGGTTGCCCACTGCGCCCCAGCCTGACGCGCCATCTCTTCCAACTCTTCTTTAGTTGGTCCTTGCCCACTTGTCAGCCAGTCCAACAATTTTTGCAGGCGACCACTTAACGCCTGTAAAGCCGCCTCCAGCATTTGCTGGTCTTCTGGACTCAAGTCTTCCAGGGCGTTTTGCAATGCCGGGCCACCACTGCCGAAGTAGAGGGGAAACAGTTCATCGAAAATGGGGAAGTCTTCTGATTCTTTGACCAGTGTGGTACGGAGCGAGGCACGGAAAATTTCTTTGTCGGTGATGCCCAGTGTTCCAACAGCGTTCATGGCATCTACTGATTCGGCCAGGGAAACGCGCACACCAGCAGCTCGCAACCCTCTGATAAATTCTACGATTCGATTGTCCATGCTGTCACCTGCTTTGGAATGGGTGGTTGCCAGACGGGGTAAACGAATTAACGGCCGTACCGCCCCCCATGCCGACTACCTCCATTCCCCATCATTCGGCGTGCTTTCTGCACATCCGCCTCATACTTCAACAAAACCGTCAATGTATTTGTCAGTGTCTTTTCATCAATCGCCTCTGCATTCAACGTTACCAATGCTCGCGCCCAATCCAACGTTTCGCTAATACTGGGCACTTTTCGCAAATCCATATTCCGCAATTGATGTACCACAGCGACCGCCTGTCGAGCCAATTCTGGCCGCAAATCCGGTACTTTGAGCCGCACAATCTCCAGTTCAGCATCTTGAGTTGGATAATCCACATACAAATACAGACACCGTCGTTTGAGGGCTTCACTTAATTCGCGGGTATTATTACTGGTGAGCAAAACCATAGGCTGATGTTTGGCTTTAATTGTGCCCAGTTCCGGTACGCTCACCTGAAAATCACTGAGTACTTCCAGCAAAAAGGCTTCAAATTCCACATCGGCGCGGTCAATTTCGTCAATGAGCAACACAACCGGGTTTTCGGACATAAGGGCAGTGAGTAGCGGGCGAGGAAGGAGAAAGTTTTCGGAAAAGAATACATCTTCTTCGGCGGCCAAACGGCTGGCTGCTTCGGACAGGCTGTTGACGTCGCCCAATATTTTGTGCAAGGTGTCACGCAAGAGCTGGGTATAGAGCATTTGTTTGGCGTATTCCCATTCGTACAGTGCCTTGCTCTCATCCAGTCCTTCATAACATTGCAGGCGGACAAGTGGATAGCCCATTGCGCCAGCCCATGCCTTGGCCAATTCTGTTTTGCCGACGCCGGCCGGCCCTTCCGCCAGAATGGGTTTGCATAATGATTGCGCCAGAAAAACGACGGTACTGATTTCTTCAGACGCAATGTATTGTTGCTGGCCCAGTTTTTTTTGTACGTCGGCAATATCTTTGAACATGATGTATTCTCTCCATTTTTTAAACTGCACGAGCAAGCTTTGGCTTGCCTGCTTTTGGTCTCCGGCTATTTTTGCGGCAATTTTGATTGTAATGGCTAACAGGTAAAAGGTAAAGCGTTAGTTTCCCGGTTTGTACGTTTCTCTCATATTTGGTTCTCTTTTTGGTCGCTTTTGTTTGTCAGATTGTAAATGAGGTAATAGATGGATTGCGTAAGCTGGAATCCCAATTGTTGGTAGAGGTGGATGGCTGCTTGATTTTGTTTCCAGGCGCCAATGATGGCTTGGGTGACGCCTTTTTGTCGGAGGTGGTGCAGGGCGGTGAGCAGGAGGTAACGGCCGTAACCCTTTCCCTGATGGCCTGGCACAACCCCTAACGGCTCAATGCTGCCCTGCCTGGCATCCTGTTCGTGTACCCAGGCAAATCCAATTGGCGTTTGCTGGTGGTACAGGAAAAGCAAGTCACGGTTGCTTTCCAGCGTGGCAGCGACTTCTTCTTCGGTGTAAGGTTGATACCAGGGATGGGGACGAAAACTGGCATCGTACAAGGTGCAAAAGAGGGGGATGGCTTCGTGGCGGGCACAGGAGTGAATATGGCAATCAGGATTTGGGGGGATTGAGGGCGGTAGTTGAGTAAGATACGGCCGTTTCATCACCCACTCTTCATGTTCCAGTACAAATCCCCGCCTAAACAAAAATCGGGCAGTGGCATCATTTAGCGAATGCAAAGTACAAGAAATCTGCTGAATCTTGTTTTGGTGCGCCAGAGCCAGGACATGATCCAACATCTGTTGCCCAATCCCTCGTGATCGGTAACTGGCCAACACACCACCAGAAAGATGAACAACACCTGGTAAACCGGGCACAGGCGCAACAGCCGCATAAGCCACTACTGAGTTTCCCCATCCACTCACCCACAGTTCGCCACCACATTCTCGTACTGTACTTACCCAATTATTCAGGCTTAACGGCGTATGCCACGCTTCGGGATAAAGCAGATTGTGCAAGGCTGCGACCTCTGTGGCATCTTGCTTCTGATACGGCCGTATATGCAATGCCAATTTACCCATCATTCAAACAGTAACACACCCATTCCCGTATATCAATAGAGAAATTTTGCAGTTTTTACGCCTCATGTAATGGAATTGGCGTAATAATGTTTCCACGTCGTATAAAAATACCCGATTTTTCAAAAAAGGTCTTGACCTGATATTCAAAGATTGATAGAATTCTCCCGCTTGCCCTCATCGTCTAGGGGACCAGGACGCGGCCCTTTCAAGGCCGAAACCGGGGTTCGAATCCCCGTGAGGGCATTCCCCCGCCAGCGTGGTGGGGGTTTTTTATTATTCTAAACCTCTGACAAACCACCCACATAAGCAATTTTCTGCCAGCCCCTTCCCATATCGGCTGTTTTGCTTTACCAATCTGTTACTCTGTCTTACAATCAAAACAGTTGGGTTGGTCAAAAATTAAGAACGACACACCCCAAAAGTAATACAACCATTTTTAGTAGGTTTCAGCAAACAGTTTGTCTGATAGCCAATAAAGGAGGCCAAAGATGCGTTTGGGAATCATGCTAGGCTATGCAGCCCAAAGAATACAATTACCTGTGGAAATGGTGCAGGAGGCGGATCGGTTGGGTGTGTATGCTGTCTGGACAGCAGAAGCATATGGATCAGATGCAATTTCACCATTGGCATGGTTAGGCGCATTGACACAGAACATTAAGCTGGGGACGGCTATCATGCAAATGCCGGGGCGTACACCGGCCAATGCGGCAATGACGGCCATGACAATGAATCAGCTATCAAACGGCCGTTTCCTCATGGGGCTTGGTCTCTCAGGCCCCCAGGTCGTGGAAGGCTGGCACGGAGTCAGTTACGCTAAACCACTCACCCGCACCCGTGAATACGTTGAAATTGTCCGCAAAATCCTGCGCCGGGAAGAACGCCTGACCTACAATGGCAAACTCTATCAGATACCCTATCAAGGCCCCGACGCAACCGGTTTAGGCAAACCTCTCAAAAGCACCCTGGAAGCCCAACCAGACATCCCCATCTACCTGGCATCCATTGGCCCCAAAAACGTCACCCTCACCGCCGAAATTGCGGACGGCTGGCTACCCATATTCTTCTCGCCAGAACGGTATGACGAAATCTATCGCCCCTACATCGAAGCTGGCTTTGCCAAAGCTGGCAACGGCAAAAGTTACGACCAATTTGATATTGCCCCTTATGTCCCGGTGGTCATCAACGACAATCTGGAAATCTGCTACAACGCCTTACGACCTATGCTGGCACTCTATATCGGTGGCATGGGCGCAAAAGGTAAAAATTTCTACTATGACCTTGCCTGTCGCTACGGCTATGAAGCAGCTGCCACAGAAATTCAAGACCTCTACCTGGCAGGAGACAAGGGAACAGCTATGATGAAAGTTCCTGGTGAACTCATTGATGAAGTCGCCCTGGTTGGCCCCAAAGAACGCATTCGGGAACGGCTGGCACGCTACGCACAATGCCCAATTACTACGCTCAACATTAGCGTGTTCGACGTGGAGAGCTTGCGAACTATGGTAGAATTGATGGGAGAATTCTCATAAACTGAGTGTAACGGATATGAATACAACCCGGCAGGTAGAGTGGTACGAAAAACATGAACCGGTTGCCATAGCAGGGCAAGAATCATTGTATGTGCAACTGATTGAGGCGCTGGTATCAGAACGGCCGTTAACCGGCAAAAAATACCGTCAAATTATGCGCCAGTTTGCCCGGCAAGGCCTCCCCTGGCTTTCCAAAGATCAGGTGCTACACGTGTACCACACCCTCTGCCAAACCGGCTGGCTCACCTTTAACCCCGACATCCCCACCCACCTGCAAATGAAACCTACCCGCACCCAATCAGGCGTTACCGTCGTCACCGTACTCACCAAACCATATCCCTGCCCCGGTAAATGCATCTTCTGCCCCACTGATATACGCATGCCCAAAAGCTACCTCCACGACGAACCAGGTGCCCAACGCGCAGAACGACACCAGTTCGACCCCTACGCCCAAACCGCAGCCCGCATCCATGCCCTGGAGCGCATTGGCCATCCTGCCGAAAAAATCGAACTCCTCATTTTGGGGGGCACATGGTCAAGTTATCGGCGTGACTACCAGGAATGGTTCGTCAAGCGGTGTCTGGACGCCATGAACGGCACAGATTCGGCAACCCTGGCCGAAGCCCAGGCACAAAATGCCACCGGCAAACGACGCAATGTTGGCCTGGTAATCGAAACACGGCCTGACCACATTGACGCAGAAGAACTACGCTGGCTACGCTATCTGGGTGTAACCAAAGTGCAAATTGGTATCCAGAGTATGGATGATCACATTTTGGCAATCAACAAGCGTGGGCACAATGTGGCATCTGTACGAAGAGCCATGCGCTTGTTACGATTGGCCGGATTCAAAATTCATGCCCACTGGATGCCTAACTTGCTGGGTGCCACGCCAGAAAGTGATATTGCCGATTTTGCCCGTCTTTGGGAAGACCCGGCTATTCGTCCGGATGAGTTAAAGATTTATCCCTGTATGCTCCTGGAAAATGCTGAATTGTATGCTTACTGGCAACGGGGAGAATATCGGCCGTACACCGAAGAGGAAGTGTTGGATGTACTGGTTGCCTGCAAGGCACAAGTGCCGCCATATGTGCGCCTAAACCGTATTATCCGGGATATTCCAACCAATAACGTTGTGCAAGGCATCAAAAAAGCCAATTTGCGTCAGGTCGCTCAACAACGAATGAAAGCTCAGGGATTGACCTGCCAATGTATTCGTTGCCGGGAAATACGGCGCCAGCAGGTTCAGCGTGAGGATTTGGCTTTGCGGGTTTTCACGTATGAAACAGACGCAACAACGGAACATTTTCTGAGTTTTGAAACGGCCGAATCTCGCCTGGCCGGTTTTCTGCGCCTCTCCTTCCCCCACCCCGACCAGCCACACCCGCTACCTGAACTCACCGGCCACGCTATGATCCGCGAGGTTCACATCTACGGCCCTGCGCTGCCTCTGGGCGAAGACAGCCAGGGTGAAGCTCAACACATGGGGCTGGGCAGTGAACTCATTGCCAAAGCCAAAGAAATGGCCCGCGCTGCCGGCTACCAACGGCTGGCCGTGATCAGCGCCATTGGCACGCGCCAGTATTACGCCCGTCATGGATTTCAGATGGATGGTCTATACATGACCGTCGATCTTTAACCAATCAGATATACCATGTCAGCAGATGACACCACAATTGCCATCTTACACCAAACACTCATCGATCAGCTCATCCAAAGCCAAAACCTGACCTCGCCACGAATCGAGGCTGCGTTTCGCGCGATTCCTCGGCATATTTTTCTGCCTAATATCCCACTGGAAACAGCCTACTCCGATCAGGCCATTCCCACCAAATATGAAAATGGACGTGCCATCAGCTCATCAACTCAGCCTTCTATGATGGCCATTATGCTGGAACAATTAGATTTGCAAGAAGGACACCGTGTACTGGAAATTGGTGCAGGCACAGGCTATAACGCGGCCATAATGGCCTGGCTGGTTGGTTCTTCCGGCCAGGTAACCACTGTTGATCTGGATGCAGACACGGCCGAAACGGCTCGTACCAACCTGACCAATGCGGGATTTCCACAAGTAAAGGTGGTACAAGCAGACGGGATGTTAGGCTATGCCCCCAATGCACCTTATGATCGTATTATTCTTACTGTAGGTGGCTGGGACATTCCTGAATGCTGGCTAGAGCAACTGGCACCAAACGGCCGTATTGTCTTACCGCTGTCATTCAATGGCCCCCAACTCTCCATTGCCTTCGACAAACACCCAACTCACCTGGAAAGCGTTTCCGTACGTCCCTGTGGCTTTATGCGCATTCGCGGCCCCATGGCCGAACCCTCTCGCCAATGGGCTCTTGGCCCCACGCCCGGTCTTACCCTCGATTTCACCTCTGGACCTGATACCCCAGCCAACATTTCAGCCGAAACAATTTATCAATGGCTTACCGGCCCAACCCGGCAACATTCAACCGACATTCGTGCCACACCCTCACAAATATGGCGCAACCTCATTCTGTGGCTGGCATTGCACGAACCTGCATTTTGTTACCTTTCGGCCGCAGGCGAAATGTTTGACAGCAACCTGGTTCCTCTTTTGTTGCACTATGAGAGCCGTGAACAACGCTGGAAGATGACTGTGGGGCTGCTCGGAGAAGATGGCCTTGCTGTTCTGGGGCGCACTCTCCCCAGCCGTAAGCGCCAAAGTAAAAAAGAGACACCCTTTTTACTTGCCGTGCACAGTTTTGGCCCGAATACTGAACTGGCACAGCGGTTGACAAATCATGTCCGTGCCTGGCATCTTTCTGGCCGCCCGGATGCCAGAGCCTTGCGGGTGTTGGCTTATCCGGCCACAGCCACGATTTACACGATGCCGGGTCAATGGGTTTTGCGAAAGAAGTGGCAACAGTTTGTCATTGAGTGGGTAAATGGGTAATCGGCTAGATTGGGAGTTTGGGGAAGAAGCAGATACCGTTTCGCCAACAACGACAACCGCCACGGAACTGGAACGAAGTGCCATTTGGTTCTGGCTGGTTGTCATTATTTTTGGGGGTGTTTTGGGGCTGGTATGGCAGGTAGGACAATCTCGAATTCGACAGGCGAATGAAGATTTGCGCCAACAGGTGCAGCGGGTGCTTGATTTGGAAACGGCCGCTTTTCGGCAAGGTGATGGTGACCTGCTATTTACCCTGCTTACCAATGATCCGGCCTGGCAAGCAGCCCAGTTACGCCCGGAAAATCTGGCTTTCTGGCAAGGTAATCCTGTGGTGACTCGGGCTGATGCCCATGATACAGCCGTTTGGGCAAACATCACCTGGCAAAGTAACGGGCAAACCTGGCAACGACTGGCATTTTTTACCTGGCAAGACAACAATCAGCTTCGTCACGCCGCTACTGACCCGGCTTATTGGGGGCGAAAGCTGGCAACTGAACATACCTGGGGGATATTGGCCTACGCTGAAGTGGACCAGGTATGGGCGGATGAAATAGGCTTTTTTGTAGATGATCTGGTGGCGGAGTTGTGTGCGCGTGGATGCCTGGCCGAACAGTTGCCGCTGGAAATTCGGCTGACAGATGGGTATGGGGAAACGGCCGTTCCCCACGAAATCACCCTCCCTTCTCCACGTCTGGTTGCCCTTACTGCTGATGGCCAACCAGCCCCCATTTTTTGGGAATTGCTCACTCAGGCCGTTACCGACCACCTGACAACGGCCGTTCTGCGGTTTGGTGTGCCTCGCCACCAACCCATCCTCGACTACGAAACCGCAGCCCATACCTTCATGGCCTCCCACCCCAATATCCAAATCGAAATAATCTGGCTAGACGAATTCCCCGACACAACCTTGCTGACCACATTAGATGGCGTCGCCCTCACCCCTCCGGCCGATCTCATCGCCGCTGGCCTTGTCGCCGATCTGACTCCCCTGGCTCAAACCGACCGCACTTTTGACAGCAACGACTTTTATGAACAAATTTGGGCCGGCGCACACTGGCAAAATCGTTTGTGGATGATGCCTCAGGCGGGGCAAATGCGGCTGTTATTTTACGAAAAAGAGGCTTATGAGCAGGCCGGGCTTACTCCCCCCTCTCTGCGTTGGACGTGGACGGAGATGGCAGAAGACCTGTTACATCTGACGGCCGTTCCCACACCTGATGAGCGCTGGGGATTTATTGATGTAGGGATCGACAGCTTGTTGGCTTATGCTTACGGACAGGCAGCCAGTTGCACCAATCAGATTGCCTTCCCCTGCTCTCTGCGGCAAAATCCGGCAGCAATCGCAGCCGCGTTGACCTGGTACAAGGAAATGACGGCCGTACCAGGTCTGATGCCTGACCTGGCTGCCACGCCATCCCATCTGCGCGAAGCTGTCATGGTAAACTGGCTAACGGCTGCACGACATGCAGCTATTTGGGTAGATGATCCGATTGGATATGAGCATCGGCTATTGATTCGGCCATTAGGCGTGACACCATTTCCCGGCTCAGATCGGTTTGATGGCATCACACCATTGTGGGTACACGGCAGCTTTATGACACGAACAACCAAACGGCCGTTTGCCACATGGCAATGGCTCAAATTCCTCAGCACCATCCCCCCCACCCCCCGTTTGCGCCTCATTCCAGCCCGCCCTTCTATTGCTGACCAGACACATTACTGGCACCGACTTCCCCGCCCTCTGAGCGAAGCCATGCGCACTGCCTTCCCCTTCACCCGCCCTGTGCCGCTAGATGAGCAAACGATATTTAATCGGGTGATGCTGGATAAGATCATCAGTGGCGCCCAGTCACCAGAAGAGGCCGCCCAAAGCATTGCTCCCATTCACTGGTTTAATTGGGCTGTTACTCAATCTCGCGCAAAATAGCCAGCAGGCGTGTCGCTTCCTCGCGATAATCAGCATCAGGAAGTTGAAGGTATGCTTCCAGGTCAGCCCGGGCAGCTGCAAAACGGCCGTTGTTTTGTGCCACCAACGCCCGATTAAACAAAGCTGGTGCGTAAGCCGGGTCTGCCTCTAGCAACGCATCTAAATCTGCCAATGCCTCCTCCCAATGCCCCAATTCTCGCCAGAGCAAGATAGCCCGTTCTAGCCGGGCACGCCGAAAGCCAGGATCGATACGCAAAGCACGGGAAAAATAACGGACAGCAGCCTCATGCTCTGCTCGCATGTGGTTTTGGTTGCCAAAGTAGCGGTGTAATCCACCCCAGGTATAAACCAGCCACGCCAAAAGAAACCGTAACATTATCCCCTCTGTATAAATTTGCGTAAAAAAAGAGGGAGAAGCCTTGCCGGCCTCTCCCCAAATTATTTACTTCAAATGCAAAGCTGCTTATTCGCGCTCACTGAGCCACCTTTCGGCCTGCAGCGCTGCCGCACACCCTTGTCCAACAGAAGTGGCGATCTGACGGTACACTGCATCCTGAATTTCACCAGCAGCAAAAACGCCCTCCACACTGGTTCGCA
The DNA here is from genome assembly GCA_003696605.1 of Chloroflexota bacterium. GTDB lineage: Bacteria > Chloroflexota > Anaerolineae > Promineifilales > Promineifilaceae > J033. The sequence goes on from RFGV01000163.1 coordinate 23,026, forward strand.
TCATTTCATCGGTGATGACGTACCCGTGTTCGTCCAATTCCACCTGACCTTCAAGGAATTTACTGTTGGGGTAATGCCCAATGAAGATGAAAACGCCGTCAGTAGGAAGAACGGCCGTTTCCTCCGACTTGACATTACGCACCTTCACCGCCTGCACAGTCCCATTCCCCACAATTTCCTCAACCACAGTATCCCAAATAAACGAGATCTTTTCATTAGCAAACGCTCGTTTTTGCAACGTTGCCCCAGCGCGAAGCTGATCCCGCCGATGAATGACACGTACACTATTGGCAAATCGGGTCAGGAAGATCGCTTCTTCCATCGCACTGTCACCGCCACCAACGACAACAATATCCTTTCCGCGAAAGAAAAAACCGTCACAAGTGCCACAATAGCTCACACCACGACCGATAAACGCCTCTTCGCCTGGCACACCCAAACGACGGGGAGAGGCGCCAGCCGTTACAATCACGGCATCAGCCAGATATTCTTTGCCATAAGTTTTGATGTAAAAGGGCGAGCCTTTGGTGAAATCAACTTCGACCACTTCATCAAAAACAATGCGTGCTCCAAAATGTTCCGCCTGTTTTTGCATCACTTCCACCAACTCCGGGCCGGTTGGTGTGTGATCATCAAAGAAAAAGCCGGGGTAATTTTCCACTTCGGCCGTCAGAGAAATCTGGCCGCCTAATTGATTGCCAGCAATAACGACCGGGTTTAATTGCCCGCGCGCTGTGTACAGGGCAGCAGTTAATCCGGCCGGACCTGAACCTATAATGACAACACGTTCTTTTTCCATTTGCGCTCCTCTACGAGTTCTTGTTCTCGGTTGTTTTTAGTTTGTTGGACTGGCAAATAAGCGCAGTCCTTGCTTTAGACGTGGGAAGTGCTTGTTTTCTTACGTCTCCGTAGGGGCTGGTGTAAGTGGTAGATGGACGGTAAAGGTAGTTCCCTGTCCTACTGTGCTGGTGACGGTAATACGGCCGTTATGCTCTTCTGCAATCTTGTTGGCAATGGCCAGCCCCAAGCCACTTCCTTCAGACACCTTTTCACTCCCCGGCACACGATAAAATCGTTCAAAAAGATGTTCCACATCTTCTGGCGCAATACCAGGACCCGTATCGGCCACGTGTAACCGCAATTGGCGGGCATCGGTGTCTATTTCGGCCGTGATGGTAATACGGCCGTTTTCCACATTATACTTAATCGCATTACTCACCAGATTCAGCAACACTTGCTTCAACCTGTCTGCATCACCCACCAACAACAACGACGAATCCACATCAGGCAATTCAGGTGACAACACCATTTCTATTTGAATACCCCGCTTTTCTGCTTGTGAGCGAGAGAGGGTCACCACCTCTTGTACCAGCGCGGCCACAGCCACAGGCTGACGCGCTAACCGCACTCGCCCCGATTCCAGGCGAGCAAAATCCAAAAAGTCTCGCGTCATCTTAGCCAAACGCTCTGCCTCTCGGCGAATCATTTGCACCACCTGGTCATGTTGCGCCTTAGGCAATTCTGGCCGACTCAATAACTCGCTGGCGGCAGTAATAGCCATCAATGGTGTTTTTAACTCGTGCATAATCTCGGCCAGCAAATCAAACTGGTGAAACAAGTGTGCATTCATGATTGCCACGGCCGATTGGGAAGCCAATGCTTCCATCAAGGCCACATCTTGGGGAGTGTAGAGGCCATCACCCCGCTTGTTGATTACTTCTAATGCCCCAATGACTTTATCCTTGGTAATGAGGGGCACAGCCAACATGGAGCGAGTTTGGAAAGAAAGGTCCTTATCCACATTGGCATAAAAGCGTTCGTCCGATTGCACATCCTGGAGAATAAGAGAACGGCCGTTGCGCACTACCCACCCGGCAATACTACCATCCAGCGGCACCACAATATCCTCTGGCACCTCCCCGCCTTTCGAAGCCGCAAACCGCAACTGCCCCGTCTTCTCATCCAACAACAAAATAGACGACACCTCCGTATCAGTCAGTTCCGTTGCCACATCCATTACCAGCAACAACAACTCATTCAAATGTAACGTCGAACTCAGCTTGGTACTAATTTCCAGCAACCGTTTCAGCTTCTCCGGGCTAATCGTGCCCAAATCCGCTGCGGTCACACCCGATTCGTGAATCACATCAGACATACGTTTGCTCAACTTCAATCACCAGTTAATCTCATGTACGAGGCAAAAATGGCTCTGCCAGGCGAGGCAACATTTCCGCCACATCTCCCCGAATAACAACATCGGCCAAATAATCCAAATGCGTCTCACTCAAATTGACAATTATCAAACTTGCTCCCCCTTGCTTGGCCTTCCAGGGTAAATCCCCCGCCGGCGACACTTCCAACGACGATCCGGCAACGAGCATCAAATCACAAGCCCGCACATGCTGTTCCGCTCGCATCAATTCTTCCATAGGCAACAACTCACCAAAAAGCACGACATCCGGCTTAAGCAATCCACCACATGAGGGGCAGCGTGGCACTTGTGCCTGCTCCATCACAACCGGCAAGAATCTCTCTGCCTCAAACTGCGCCATACACTGCAAACAACTCATCAACCGTAAATGCCCATGCAACTCACAAATGTTCCGCGAGCCAGCTTTAGCGTGCAACATGTCAATATTTTGTGTAATCACTGCCCTCAATGGACCATATTGCTCCAGGTGAGCCAACGCTATGTGTGCTGGATTGGGATGTGCGTCTAAAATCTGGCGCAAAAGCGGCCGAATCCAGTTGTAAAATCGTTCCGGAAACTGCTTAAACGCCATAATTGTTGCCACTTCCATCGGATCAACTTGCTCCCACAAGCCATAACGGGAACTGCGAAAATCCGGAATCCCAGATGGTGTACTGATACCGGCTCCAGTGAGGGCAACAGCATAACGTGAACGATTTAGCAAGCGGATGGCCTTGTCAATACTTAGATCTAATTGATTCACACGTTTCTCCAAAATAATGTGATTTGATTGCTTCCGTTATTCTGTCGCTGTTTGCACACGCACCAGTTTATGGGCAACTTGCCGTAATTCGGCCGTTATCTGGCTATCAGGCACATTTTCCACCAACGGCACACCTTTATTAGCCGCTTGTGCAATCTCTCGGGGTGGAACAGGAATGTTAGCCAGCATAGAAAAGCCAAGATATGCTTCCACAGCTTGTCGGGGCAGGGTTTTGCCAGAACTAAAATTAAGCAAAAGCGCACTAAGTGTTGTATGCGGGAATATCATTGTTTTTAACTGCTCCAGTAGTTGCCGGGCAGAAGTCAGGGCTAACCGTTCTGGCGGCAGACAAACAACGATATGATCTGCGTGCTGAATAAATGGACGAGTGCAGGTTGTTAATCCCCGCCCCCCATCAATGATGACATATTGACCAGGTTGGATAAGCAAGTCAGCCAAAACATCAATCTCTGATTCTGAAGGCCATATCATTGGCTCATGAACTTGTGGTTTGGCCAGAAAAAGTTGCAAGTTGCGATTATACTTGACAGCCAATCGTCTCAGTTGTTCCTGCATCATTGGTTCTGGCATTCCAACTAACGACTGGAGTCCGGCTGGTACTTTTTGGTTTAGATACAATCCAACATGCCCTTGCTGCCAATCCATATCAACAAGCGTAGTAGATAACCCCATTTGGGCAATCAGCAGTGCCAGATTGATAGCGGCCGTTGTTGTGCCGGCTCCCCCGCGCACGCCTAACAGCATAATTACCCGGCCTTCATCAGGCAAAGCCATTGTTCCCAAAAATGGCTTTTCTTCTTTGTGGCTGGCTGCCGGTGTCGCCTGTTCTGCATTCGCCGACATTTTTTTGCCCCGACTTTCCAGTAATGACTTAACCCGTTCAATCAATTCTACGGGTTCGGTTGGTTTGGTTAAATAATCGTCTGCCCCCGCGTCAAAACCTGCCAGTTTTTGGTCTGCTTCATCCAATGCGGTAAACATGATCACTGGGGTGTCGGCTAATTCTGGATTGGCGCGGATGCGTTGGCATACTTCGCGCCCGTCCATTTCTGGCATCATTACATCCAGCAGGATCAAATCGGGATGTTGTGTTTCAGCCAGCGTTAATGCTTCTCGTCCAGACTGGGTAGCAATTACCTGAAAGCCTTGTTGCTCCAGGACACGGCGAATAATGTTTAGGGTTTCGGGATGGTCGTCAACTAATAGTAGTTTGTATGACATAGGCGTTTAGATTTGATTAAACGGGTGGCCATGGATAGTGTCGCCCAGGACCAGGTTGAATAAATGTTTGTTGTTGAATTTGTTTTGCCAGTCTGTTTTCCAGTGCGTTTAGTTCGGCAGGGGAAAGCAGGGTTTCGAGTTGTCGTTGCCAGGGTTGCCCGGCAGTATGCCAGCGTTGTTGGAATTGTTTGAGGTCTTGCATCAGGTCTGATGGTATTGGTTGCCCGGCAAATTCCCAAATAACTGTGCGTAATTTGTAGTCGGTGTGAAAGCAAACGCCATGATCGATTGCCCAGAGGCGATCGGGGGTGTTGTTTTGTTGTGGCTGGCGCAAAACATGGCCGCTTTTGCGGTCGGCGTTGTTGATGATGGTGTCGAAAAGCACAATTTTTTGTACTTGTGTTCGCAGTTGGGGGTCGCCCTCAAATGTAAAGTAGTGATTTTCGGGGTCGTGTTCGATGAATAGTTGGACGGAGCCTATGCCGTGGGGGCCGGTACGAATGACGGTGGGTGGGACGATGTGCCAGCCGATGGCTTCGCTGATAATCCAGGCGGCTCGTTCGCGTTGGCAGAGTGTTCCATGGGGGAAGTCCCACAACGGCCGTTCTCCCCGTCGCGGTTTATAAACGGCCGAAACCTCTACCCCATCATGGCAAACTCGCACCAGAAAGGTGTAATTGGAGCTCCAGGGTAACAACCCTTCTACTTCCAATTCGCCTACCTGTAAAAGCTGTTCCAATTCGGCCAGACTCATTGTTATCACGGCCGTTTCTCCACCACCCTTTTAATGTGTGTGTCCGTTTCGTTGCGGACAAAAATGACCATCCGGGTCTATTGGTGCCCCACAGTTACCACAGATCGGCCGTCCGGCCTTCACCACTTCATAAATATGAGGAATAATTGCTTTAATTTGTGCCCGTGTTGCCCAAAAGCTGACAACATTCGGTTCCTCATCTTCACCCACCAGCTCATACGCCACCACGACAACCTGATCGGTATCTTCATTATAGCCTAACCCCATATTTCCCACTCGAAACAGGGCATTTACCGGCTCACGCAACCGCATATCTGTCCATAACGGCTCCTGTTCTGGTGTGGCAGTTGCGGGAAATTTTTCTTGCAATTCAACCAATAGCGATTCAAAGCTATTGGCTAGCATAATTGCCTGTTCTTTTTCGATGATTAACGACACTACCTCTGGCCCCCGTCCCCCTTGTAGATAAAACACACGTTGTCCGGGAGGGCCAATTGTACCGACTGTTAAAAAGGATACGGGGTTTAATTCTATATGCCGCGCCATTCTGTGAACTGTCCTTTTTTGTTTCGTTTTCTGGCAATCTATCGCACTCTGTCTTGTTCACATTATACAGCGTTCTTACCATTGTTGCTGTTTGTTATGGTCGCTTTATATCAAATATCTATGAAGCGCATATTCTGCCAGCTTGCCAACAAACCGTTTGTTAAGTAGATGTATCCACCCCATCTTTTTCTTTCGGGGGGGCTTCATCTGTCACTTTTTTATCTTCTTCTGGGGCAGGTAAACGAAGTGGACCATCGTCGTTTAGTCGCAATACGCGCACGCCACCGTTGGGGAATAAGGCCAGCACGCTGACCGATGCCGGAGAAATAACTATTCGCTGGAACAAGTCCATGTGAACACCCAAATAATGGGCTAATATGAGTTTGATCAGATCTGCGTGGGAAACGATGACTATTGTTTGTTTGGGATGTGCAGCGGCAAGGGTTTCCAGAGCGCGTACTGCCCGGTATTGTACCTGATGTAATGATTCGCCTTCGGGGAACTGAAACCGGCTAGGGAAGAATTGAACGGCGCCCCAAGCTTTCTTTTTGGCGAGTTTTTTTATTTTTTTGCCTTCCCATTTGCCGTACCGAACTTCACCAATATCTTCCAGGGGGATGACGGGGAGTTGGTGGGTTTCGGCAATGTAAACGGCCGTTTCCATGCACCTTGTTACCGGGCTGCTATAAACGGCATGGATGGTCAAATCTGCCAAACGGTTTGCTGCTGCCTGGGCTTGTTTACGGCCGTTTTCATTCAGGTGGACGCCTGGAATCCAGCCCGCCAGCCGCTTCTTCTTCACCCAATCATTTTCGCCATGCCGTACCAGGATTATTGTAGTTGTCATACGTTTATGTCCTGTTATAATGCCCGCTGTTTTCTATCCCCCTTGTGCGAATGATAGCAGATTTCCATACCCACGTAAAACCTGCCACAATCTTATGGGAACGGCACTTGAGTCCATTGTATGCCATTAACTGCCACGCCTTGCACGCGCAGGTCCCAATGTAAATGAGGCCCGGTGGAAAGACCGGTAGAACCACCAGCCGCAATAGGCTGACCAGCAACGACGAATTCCCCTGGCTGCACAAAAATATCAGACAGGTGAAAATAGGCTGACATCACCCCTAACCCGTGATCAATGATGACTGTATTACCACGTAGCTGAAGGGTGCCTGTGTACACAACAACACCGTTGGCTGGTGCCAAAATGGGTGTGCCAACTGTGCCAGCAAAGTCTACGCCAGTGTGGAAGATTTCTATTGGTCCGCCATTATAGGAACGGCCGTCTCCATATCGGGCAGTCACAATCGTGTTTGTAACCGGCATCTGAAACAGCCCATTCCACATCTGCTCCTCAGTAAATTGCGTATAAATGGTATGCAAAAACTCATCTTCCCTTTGCCGAATCTCTGGGGCCAGCAAGTCACCCATCTCTTCCGGCACAGTAATAGACTGGATTGTGTACTCACCAGCTTCCACCTTTATCAATTGTCGAAAAGGCGTCCAGGGGCGCGTTCCAGAGCCATTCAATTCGAGCGGATAGATGCCCGGTTCAGTAAAAGAATCCAGACCAACTAATGCCACAAAGCCATCTTCATAGGGTGTAAAGCGCAAGGTTTGTCCGGCTAATGAACCGGTGGGGACACCATCTTGCAGATTTTCGACGTAGATGGAGAGAGTGTTCCCGCGTACAAAAGGCAACGGCCGTATGCGCACATCTTTCCATTCCCCCGGCAACGAACGATATACCCCATCTGCGGGAATCCGTAACCGCTGCCCTGGCATCAGGTAAGCCGGCAACGAAAGCCCATTCATTTCGGCCAGCATCATTTCAGACAAAGCAAAGCGGGCAGCCACCATCGTCAATGACTCACCCGGCTGAACCAGATACGGCCGTCCTTGTAACGGCGCAGGCAAGGCCGAACCAGTCCGACTAATAACCACCAATCTTTGCCCAATCACCAAATCTTGCTCTGGATAAATCATCCGATTTGTGCGGGCAATTGCCTCAGGCGTAGTGAGAAACATTTCGGCAATGCCGGCGAGCGTATCCCCAGCCTGAACCGTGTAAACAGTGGCAACAGACTCTCCCTCGCCTCCTGGGATAATCAAAGATTGCCCCACATACAGCAAGTCGTTTTCATCAAGGTTGTTCACCAGAAGCAGTTCTTCAAGCGTAATGCCATAGTTCAGAGCAATGCTAATGGGTGTCTCACCTTCCTGAACAATGTGTGTCCGTAAAACAGGCTCTGGTACAGGTGTGGCTTCTGGGGTAACTGTGGGGCCAGCAGTCTGTGCCAAAACAGGTAAAGGAAAAACGGCCGTTGTCCACAAACCAACCCCCAGCAATAACCCCATCCCAGCCCATCGGGCACGCCAGAAAATCCGTAAAACCCTAAACAACATCTTTCCCCTCACCTTCCATTATAAAACGCACATGATCTCCCGGTTGCACCCGCGCCAGCAACGCCGGGTGTCCCTCAATCACGTAACGGGCAGGCTCGCGGGGCACATAAGAAAGCCGCCAGGACCGGGCTAAAACCGTGTCAACTACCTCATTCACCTCATTTACCCAAATAACAGCCAGATCAAAAAAAACAAATAGCATATGAATGGCTGTGTTCAGGCGTCCTGCCTCCTTTTCTACCAACACCAATCCCTCATCCTGAGACAGGGCACGCCGCCAGGTAAACCCGCGCAACTTTGTGGCGAATGTGTCGCACCAACGGGCTCGCGGAATAAGGAGTTGACCACTTTCTACGTGTTGTATTTCACACCATTTTGTCATGGGTGGAAGTATAAAGCAGGCAAAGGGTTATGCAAGTGTATTTTGACGGCGCTGAAGCAGAAGTTCATAAACGGCCGTTGCTTCTGGATAATAAAATGTCGCCCTTTTTTCCCAAAACTCTTGCAAAAACTGGTTACCTGTTTGCGCTTCATACACAATTGCCTGCAAATACATATCGAGGCGATCCGCATCATGCACCAGGCGAGATTCGGCCGTTTCCTCCTCGTGCAACGCTTCCCATAAACCCATCAACGCTTGCGCAGACGAATTTCCGTTCAAAATTTCGTTCATTGCTCGGCGCTCCACATCCTGCTTCACGCCCGCAGGCAAAAACCGCCATGCCGGCGTAGGAATATCCGTCGTCAACCCTTCAGGCAAGTCATGCAAAGCCGCCATAGCCAACGCACGCCCCAAATCAATTGGCTCTGATATGACTTGCGCCAACACCAACGTGGCAAACACCACACCAAAACTATGCGCGGCCACATTTTCTGCATCGGCAATACCCCGCTGTACCCAACCAGTACGCTGGGTACGCTTAAGCTGATTCCCATGTAAAAGTACATTCAAAATCTGTTCCGCACTCATCGTTTTCATTTCCTCCCAGGAAGTTTCTAAACGCTCACTATTTTCAGGGCAAATTGAACTTGTGAATGGTAACGGCAAACAAACGGCCGTGCCAACAAACGCACACAATGTATCCAACTTTACTCCCAATTTGTTCCTTTTTGCTTGACAACTACATAGCAAGTAAGTTACCGTGTAAGCATATATAAACC
>RFGV01000164.1 GCA_003696605.1 Chloroflexota bacterium
CGTTCTGCGTTTTTTTGCTAAACAGATTGAAATGTTGTTTGCTAGCGCGAATGCAAACGCACAAGAATCCCGCACCCTCGCCGCCATGCGCGACACCCTCCTCCCCAGGCTGATCTCCGGCGAGGTGCGCGTGCCGGAGGTGGAGAAGATCCTGGAGGATGCGCCGGCATGACCTATGACCCCGACCGCCACCATCGCCGGTCCATCCGGCTGAAAGGGTACGATTACACCCGGCCCGGTGCGTATTTCGTCACCGTCTGCACCCAGGGGCGGGCGTGCCTGTTCGGCGAGGTTGTCAACGGCGAAATGCGGTTGAATGATGCGGGCGCCATGGTGCAATCGGTATGGGACGAAATGCCCGCGTTTTACCCGGGCGTTGCAACCGATGCATTTGTTGTCATGCCCAACCACATCCACGGCATTGTGGTCCTCGTAGGGGCGGCCCCCCGTGGCCGCCCCGATATTGGGCAACCACAGGGTTCAGGGCAACCACAGGGTTCACGGGGTTCGGGGCAACCACAGGGGGTTGCCCCTACGTTGTCGTTGTCGGATGTGGTTCACCGGTTCAAAACCCTGACCACAAAACGATATGCGGATGGCGTCAAACGGCATGGATGGGCCCCCTTTCCGGGACGCCTCTGGCAACGCGGGTATTACGAACACATCATCCGCAACGAGGCCGCCCTGCACCGCATCCGCCGGTACATCGCCGACAACCCGATGCGGTGGACGATGGACCGGGAGAACCCCGCTGCCCATGCAATAAATCCAGATGAAACGTGGTACATTGAACGGGATCCGTCACCGAACGAATGATCCCTGAAGAACGTCAGGTATTCGTTCGGCCGGCCGCCTCTGGGCCGGACATCGCGCCGGTTAGTGCCCCCCCGATACTGGGAAGCCGCGACCGCGAGGTGGTTGAAAACAGCCTGCGCTGTATGTTATGGCCAAACCTGATCTCCGACGAGGTGCGTATGCCGGAGGAGCGGGATAAAATTGCGAGAAAATAAGCGTGATTACTAGGGTGGCAAAGTTCAAAGACAAGATGCGAGAGACATCCGTGTTGGATATGAGGGCCAACCAAGCTCGTACGTTTTTTCTTAAGTCGGAAAGCTATTGCAGTTTGGATTTACCCCCCTATTTTGACTTTGGTACAATTATAAAAGCGATAAACAAAAAATTTAATGATGCGCCACCTGCTTTGAGGCCCGAGAAATCAAGAGGAGCCAATTATATCATATATTCAAACAAAGATGGCAGATTCGCATGGCGGCCTTTCCAACTCATTCATCCTGTCATATATGTTGATCTGGTGCGTAGAATTACTGAACCCAATGCTTGGGCTAAAATAAAGGAGCGATTTAAGAAGTTTGGCAGAGACGAAAAAATTCGTTGCCTGAGCATTCCGCAGGAATCACGGACAAAGCAAAAGGATCAAGCGGCGCAGATCTATCATTGGTGGCAGGGAATAGAGCAAAAATCGATCGAATTAGCGCTTGATTTCAATTATATGTATCATGCGGATATTTCCGATTGTTATGCATCGATATATACGCACTCTGTTGCATGGGCTGTGCATGGGAAAAAGAAAGCAAAGGATAAAAGACGTGATAAAAGTATGATAGGCAATGTGATTGACAAGCGACTGCAAAGCATGCAAGATGGCCAAACTAATGGTATTCCACAGGGTTCAGTGTTAATGGACATGATCGCCGAATTGATCCTTGGTTATGCTGATCTAAAAGTTAGCAAGTGTTTGGAGAAAGAAAAAATCACAGACTTTATAATTCTCAGATATCGAGATGATTATCGAATCTTCGTAAATGATTCGCAAGCTGGTGAGACTATACTAAAAGTTTTGACCGAGGTGTTAATTGGCTTGGGTTTAAGGCTAAACGCCTCAAAGACTACAAACGCTCTACCGATTATTGAGGCTGCCATAAAAGATGATAAACGTGCTTGGCTTAGAAGCAGGCAACGCGACAAGAATCTTCAAAAACATTTACTGTTAATACATGCTCACGGAATCGACTATCCTAATGCCGGCAGCTTGATAGTTGCATTAGATGAGTTTCATAAGCGGATGCGGACTAGAAAAAAGGTGCAGAACCCGGTACAATTAATCAGTATTGCCATTGACATCGGTTATGCGAGTCCACGTTGTTTTCCCGTTTGCGCTGCGATCGTCAGCAAGTTATTGAGTATGCTCTCGACCAAAGGAGAAAAACTTGATACCTTGGGCCGCATCCGAAGGCGGCTTGCGCAATTACCAAATAGTGGGCACCTTGAGGCTTGGCTTCAACGAATCAGTTATCCCTTTGACGCAACGATTCCCTATACGGGGAAGTTGTGCAAGCTAGTAGCAGGAGATCAGGTTGACCTTTGGGACAATCAATGGATTTCGGATGTAAATCTCCGTAAAGCTGTCGATTCAAGTAGCATTGGAAAGCCCCCATTCTTTGTACCAGGGGCTATGTTAGTGCCGGCACCGGTTCAGGGATGATGTCGGCCTGCTCGCGGTACGTTGCCGCGAAGGCC
>RFGV01000165.1 GCA_003696605.1 Chloroflexota bacterium
GGGAAACTACCTTGAGCGCGCGCCATGTGTTTACTAACGTCACCGTCCTCAGCGGCGACATTGACCACGAAATCAACCCCGACACCACCGACGCCAACGGCGTAGTCACCGCCACCGTCAACATCGTCGGCAGCAACGCTTACCACGTCGTCATCGGCAGCGGTGCGAACAACACGGCCGTGATGGACGGATTCTTCATTACTGCTGGGCAGTCCAATGGTTTCGCCACTGGCGACCCAGGCGAACGCAAGGGGGGTGGAATATACAACAATAGCAACAGTAGCCCATCACTGGCCAATGTCACTTTCAGTGGTAATTCGGCCACCTGGGGAGGGGCAATGTACAATGATCAGAGCAGTCCCACGCTGGTAAATGTTACCTTCTCTGGTAATTATGCCATCACCTACGGCGGTGGGATGTACAACTATACTAGCAACCCAATTTTAACCAACGTCACCTTCTCTAATAATTCGACGGCAAACTCTGGCGGTGCCAACGGCGGCGGAATCTATAACAACGCCAGTAACCCTATACTGACCGATGTTTCTTTCTCAAATAACTACTCTATTCACGGTGGCGGAATGTACAACTGGATTAGCAGCCCAACACTGACAAATGTTGCTTTTTCTGACAATACGGCCTCCGGCACTGGTGGTGGAATGACCAATAACAGCAACAGCAACCCAACCCTCACGAACGTCACTTTTACCAACAACTCGGCCAATAATACTGGTGGTGGGATCTACAATGGTAGCAGTAGTCCAATTTTGACCGATGTCGTCTTTTCCGGCAATACGTCAGCTGATAGTGGCGGGGGGATGGCCAATCTCAGCGGTAGTCCAGCCTTGCTAAATGTCACTTTTTCAAATAACTCGGCTGTTAATAGCGGGGGGGGGATGGCCAGTTACTCTGGTAATCCTGTATTAACCAATGTTACCTTTCTTGATAATTCGACCACTTATTACGGTGGAGGGATGGCGGCCAAGAGCGGCGGCAATCCTGCTCTTACCAATGTGACGTTCTCGGGTAATTCAGCCACCTACTGGGGTGGTGGAATGTACATTGACAGCGGCGCACCTACGTTGATGAATGTCACTATTTCCGGCAATCAGGCTAATGAGGGCGGTGGACTGTATAACGGTAGTAGCCCAACGTTAAATAACGTCATCATTGCTAATAGCACTTCCGGTGGTGACTGTGTCAATAGCTCATGGGGGTCTCTGGATTCCGCCTCCTCCAATAACCTGATTGAAGACGTGGTCAATGCCTGCGGCCTGACGGACGGCACAAACGGCAACATCGTCGGGCAAGGCCCCAACCTGGATGCCCTGACCGACTTTGGCGCCCCCGGTGGGTTGGTCTTCCCCCTGCTTTCCGGCTCGCCCGCCATCGACGCCGGCACCAACACCGGCTGCCCGGCCACCGACCAGCGCGGCGTAGCGCGGGATGACGGGGCCTGCGACATTGGTGCCTTCGAAGGAACAGCAACGCCTCCTAACAACCCGCCCGTGGCCGATGCCGGTGCGCCGCAGACGGTGAACCCCGGTGACAGCGTGACCCTGGACGGCAGTAGTAGCAGCGACCCCAACGGCGACCCGCTGACCTACCGCTGGCAGCAGACCGGCGGCACGGCGGTCACCCTCAGCGACCCGACAGTGGTCAGCCCCACCTTCACCGCTCCCAACGCGGCCAGTGTGCTCACC
>RFGV01000166.1 GCA_003696605.1 Chloroflexota bacterium
ACATAAGCGCCTGCAAAAGCTAACGCTATAGATTCGGATAACGTACTATCTTTGCCTGAATTTACAAGCCTTTTTTTAATGGGGTCTGCCATTAACTTGGTACGACTACCTAAAGGTACCTGTGTCAGCCTGGCAAAAACAGGTTCGCGGCGAATAGCGGCTTTGAATGCTTGGGAAGAGATGCGAGCGCGGCGGGCGCCGCCGAAAATGGCATCTTTGGGGCTGCCGGTATCGTCACGGTTCAGGTTGGAGGGAGCAAAACTCTGGATCAGGTGTAATTCGATAAACATGATTAAATTTCTCCTTGTTTTGTATTTTGGGTTTGGTCGTCTGTTTCTTTTTTGTCTGAATCGCTGCGCCCCCAGAAGTTGGTAGCCCAGCGTTCCTGGATAAGCGGCCGTTTCTCATCATCTGCCCATTGCAAAATATCCCAAAATAGCCCTTCCCAGTTGATAGCAATTTCGGCTTCTGGCTTGCTGCGCAGGAAGGCAATGGCTTGCCGCAAATGGTAATGCAGGTCTTGCGGGTGTGCGGTGAGCAAAATGTTGAAACGGCGTTCAATAGCCTCTTTGCCGTCCGGGTCTTGTCGCACCACAGCAGCAAAGTAGGTACCCATGTTGACGTACCTTTGGTCGCTGTACTGCGGCGTCTCGGAGCCGGAATGGTAATGGGCAAACAAGGCGGCTGTCAGGTAATAGGTTTGTTTTTCCCATCCTTTTTTGTAGCCAGCGAAAGGGGCCACATAGCGGTGCATATAGGGAGCCAGGTGGGGAAACTCTTGCAAACCGCGCCGTAGTTCGGCCATGGCGGCGCGCTGGTCGCCTGTTTCCCGCTTGCCCCACTGTTTCAGTTGCTCAATAAATTCAGAAACATTGCTCATGTGTGTTCCTCCTTGCCCAGCATTTTGTCAAGCTGGCGCTCTAAGTAAGTTTGTCCGGCCACAATGGCGCGCAGGGCGCGCTCTGACTCGTAGGCGTACTGCTTGGCTTTGGCGAATGCGCCGGTGGCGGCCGCCCGTATTTGCGTTTTCCACCAGGCGATTGCCTTTTCAGAATTTTCTTCGGCCAAACGGACAATAAATTCCTGAAAGGGGATGTCCAGATATGACCAGAAGTATATGTCGGCTTCTGTGTGCTTTATCCACCCTGGTTTTTTCAACTGACCTCTTTCCCAACGTCCTACAATTTCTTCTTTGACAGATTTGGAAATTTCATCACGTTGAACGCCATCATTTTGTGTGTTTATCCGTAACTCTTCCCACTTAAAGTTATCGGCTGACGGCTGTAGAAGGTACATACCGGTTCGGCAGAGAGCATTGTAAAGTGCTTTCGACACCTGTTCTGCTCCTCGTAAGGCATCCCGCAACCGGTTGCGTAAATCTTCGTCAACTAGATAGCGTAATGGGAAAGGAAAACGTTCTTCACGCAAATACTCGACTTTGCCTTTGTTTTTGCCAAGCCCTATTGCTTTACAGCGATAGACTAAATAAGGTTCAATTAGTTGCTGATCAACCAAGATACCGAGCCAATTGAAAGCCAATGGAGGCCAGGAAGTTGTTCCACCTTTAAGGCTCATCCGAGCAAACAGGGCATAACTATTTGCCCATAGACCACGACTCTCCTCAAATGAAACGGGCTTGAAGCCATTTGGGAACTTCTCATTTTTCAGAATAAGCTTCATAGGGTCCATCAAATCTTTTGCTATTCTCAGACCGCCGCCAAATTTCACTTCCCGTACAACTAATTGCCCATTATGTCTTTTGGGGAATAGCATCACTTTATGATTTTGCCACGTAAGTAAATCCAGATACCCCAATGGTTGTCCTCCACGCTCAATGAATGGTTCGTCCATTTCCCACGTTGGTTTATCGTCCTCAAAGTCAGGTATTCGCTCTCCTCCATCTTTGTCGGGATAAGGAAGTAAATTCAGGAATAAGGTTTCTTTCAAAGTGCTTCCGTGTACAAAAAACACAACTCCCTTTGACCAGGGGGCATCTGTGAGCATCCCTCTATCGCCACCCAAACCAAAGGCCTGAACTACCAATAAATTACGAGCCGCATTAGCTGGAGATAAAGTCAATCCTCTTACATCGTTGTCATGATCAAAAAGTGGATTGTGGCGAAACCCCGTTCCATATTTTAAGGTAACGATAGATTTACGCACTGCTCGCTTGTCATTGCTGTCGCTTTGGTAAAATGGCCGTTCCTCGGCAAACAAATCAAACCGGTGGCGCCACGCATCCAGATAGGCGTTTATCCGCTCCATGTCCCAGGCAGGGCTGCGCCACATCGCTTCCCACGTTTCCA
>RFGV01000167.1 GCA_003696605.1 Chloroflexota bacterium
CGCCAGGAAATCGGTTGGAAGCCCTGAAAGGTGATCGAGCAGGGCAATACAGCATCCGTATCAATGAGCAATACCGGATATGCTTCATTTGGACGGAAGCCGGGCCGGAAGAAGTAGAGATAGTGGATTATCACTGAGTAGAGAAGGTGATGAAAAATGGTGAGAGTGCCGACGAATCGAGAGCCAACACATCCTGGAGAGATCCTGCGAGAAGAGTTTTTGCATCCGATGGGCATCACGCAGCGGGAATTGGCGGCAGGAATACACGTGCCCTATCAGCGCGTCAATGAGTTGATAAACGGGAAACGGGGCATCACGCCGAGTACGGCGTTGCGGCTGGCGAAGTATTTTGGTACAACGCCAGGGTTCTGGATGAATCTGCAATTGCGCTGGGATTTATACCGGGCGCAGCAAAAAGAAGCGAAGCAGTTGGAGCAGATAAAGCCGTACATAGTTTCTGCGTAAAGTGCAAAGCGAGCGCAGCTCAACCATGTGTGAAGCCGACTTCGCTTTGCTCGTGGGTAAACGGGTGCGATTTTCATGCTTGGGTTGTCTTGCAAGCCGTAGTGGTTGAACATAGCTGCTTAGCGGCTGACGCTCACGTTAGGCAGCATGTTTGAAGGGTCTGGTTATTTGTTAACCGGGCTCTTTTTGTTTTTGTTTCTAAACAGGGTATGTCGGTGGCGTATTGATTTTGTAGGAAATTGGTACGTTATAAAATCCTTCTCTTTTTGTAGGTTTATAAGGAGGGTGGGTTTGGGTTATAATGTTTGTGGCAGTTTTCTGGCTGTTGGTGATGTGTTTGTTGTACTATTGGCAGAATTTTTTGGGCAGGAGGTGATTGTCTGAACGAATTGGTTGAGGGTTTGGTTGTTAGGGCGCAAAGTGGTTTTTACTGGGTTGAAACACCAGATGGAGTGGTTGTGTCGCGCATAGCAGGCAAACTGAAGCAGAAGCGGCTGCCTACCACGCTGGTGACAGTGGGGGATAATGTAACGATTTCGCTTAATGAGGATGGAACGGGAACGATTGAGGCGGTGGCGGAGCGTCGTTCGAAATTGTCGCGGGCACGGCCGTCTCCAGAAGGGCGCTCTCTTTCTTCTGATCGCGAGCATGTGCTGGTAGCAAATCCGGACCAGGTGATTTTTGTTTTTTCGGTACGTAAACCCGAACCTAATTTGCGGAAGTTGGATCGCTTTTTGGTAGTGGCGGAGCGTAATGAGTTGCCGGCAATTATTTGTGTGACGAAAGTGGATCTGGTGCCGGATATATCAGTGGCGCGGGAATTGTTTGGGCTTTATGAGAAAATTGGGTATCCAGTTGTGTACACCAGTGTGGTGACAGGGGATGGATTGGATGATCTGAAGGCGCGGCTAAAGGGTAAGATTTCGGTGTTTGCTGGTTCTTCTGGCGTGGGTAAAACGAGTTTGCTGAATGCCATTCAGCCGGGTTTGGGATTGCGAGTACGGGAGGTGAGTCGGGCTACTGGCAAGGGGATGCACACAACCCGGCATACGGAGTTGTTTCGCCTGGATGAGTTGGGTGGGTATGTAGCAGATACGCCCGGAATTCGTGGGTTGGCGTTGTATGGCCTGGAGCCGGAAGAACTGGATGGGTATTTTCGGGAGATTGCGCCGCTGGTTTCTGAATGTCAGTTTAGTGATTGCAGTCACCGGCATGAACCCAATTGTGCCGTGCGTCGGGCTGTGGCAGAGGGGCGTGTTTCGCAAGAGAGGTATGAGAGTTATTTGCGCTTGCGGGAAGAACATGAGATGTTACAAGAGAGTGAGTATTAGCCTGGCCGATGATGATGGGATTGTCTATGAAGAGTAAGCAGATTTTGGGGTGTGTGATTGGGTTGATGGTGCTGGTGTTGGCAGGCTGTGAGGGGCGAGGGGCGGAAACGGCCGTTTCCCAGGGCGAAAATGGCATTGCCGTCGCGCCGGAATTTGTTACTTTCTATGAACAGTACGGCGGGGCACGTGTTTTCGGTGATCCAATTACAGTCGGCTTTCGTGCAGAGCCTGATGGCCCGTTGATTCAATATTTCCAGCGTATGCGCCTGGAATATGTGGACAATTCTGACCTGGACGAAAGTGAGCGCGTGGTTGTTTACCCGCTGGGGCGTTGGGCACTGGAGGGATTGGAAGAACAGGTTTTGGCCGATACCACAATTGTGGGAGAAGTGCGTGAGTTTGAGGCGACCGGGTTTTCTGTGCAGGATGAATTTTTGACTTTTTACGAAACATATGGGGGGACGCGTTTGTTTGGGTTGCCTATTTCGCCGCAGTTGTTGGTAGATGGGCAGCGAGTGCAGTACTTTGAAAACGGCCGTCTTGAGTGGCATCCTGAACTTCCCAGCGAGCAACGTGTACAGGTAGGCCTGCTGGGGCAAGCCCACTTCGATAGCGTGATGGCCTTCACTTACCGCCAACTACTACTGGCACAACCAACCACACCCGACCAGGTACAAGAAGCCACCGTATTTGCCTATGTCAAAGCCCCCATTCTCTATCAGGGAGAGCAACAATACCTTTACGTCACTGTTCTTACCCCCGAAGGAAATCCAGTAAGCAACATACAAGTTGAAGCCACCTTCCGCTACGGAGAAACCACCCAAACAATCACCCTGGGACAAACCAACGAAAAGGGGCGTGTATTTGAGCCCGTCAATATACAAATTCCTCCGGGAAACCAGGTTAAAGTTGAAGTAAATGTTTACAACAACGGCATTATTATAGGTACAACGCGCCTCACCTTCCGCACATGGTGGTAAATTTTTGCAAATACACGGAGATCCTTCATGCCAGTTTCATCACTTACACCTGATAAATTGCGCCATATCTGCCCGCCAGAGTCATTTTCTTTTGAGACAACCAACGAACTCGCACCCAGCACCCGTATCATTGGGCAGCCACGAGGTACAAAGGCCCTGGAATTTGGCGTGGGCATCCATAGCCAGGGGTACAACATCTTCGTGCTGGGGCCAACCGGTACAGGTCGTGCCACAGCAATTGAACGGTTTTTGCAAGAAAAGACAGCAAATGAACCAGTTCCTGACGATTGGGTATATGTCCATAACTTTACTGTGCCCCATCAGCCCAGAGCAATTGAACTCCCGGCCGGACAAGGGCGTGTGTTTCAGGCCAGAATGGCACAGCTGATTAACACTCTGAAAACTGATTTGCCACAAGCATTTAGTACAGAAGCTTA
Organism: Chloroflexota bacterium; assembly: GCA_003696605.1. GTDB lineage: Bacteria > Chloroflexota > Anaerolineae > Promineifilales > Promineifilaceae > J033. The sequence continues at coordinate 3,214 of RFGV01000167.1, forward strand.
TCGGGATACTATCGAAGAAATACAAGAATCGCTGGCGCAGCAGCAAAATAACCTGTTGCAACAGTTGGCGCAAAAGGCCGCACAACATAATTTTGCGTTAATTAAAACACCCGCCGGATTTGCATTTGTGGCCGTGAGAAATGGTCAACAACTGGCACCGGCAGAATTACAGGCTTTGTCGGTGGCTGAACGGCAGCAAATGGAAGCGGCACATGAGGCCTTGAGTAAGGAACTTGAGGATGTACTGTATCAGATTCATCAGTTGGAGGTGCAGACGCGCCAACAAATTCGGGAGATTGACCGGCAGGTGGCGGAAGCGGCCGTACAGCATCACTTCGATACATTGCGCAAGGCATATGCCGGACATGAGGAAGTTTTGCTTTATCTGAATGAAGTGCGTGAAGATGTGTTGAATCAGATTGATGATTTTGCGCCCCAGTTGGAACATGAAGAACAGCAAATTGATTTACGCCGGTATGAAGTGAATTTGCTGGTGGATAATACGGAAACAAAAGGTGCGCCGGTCATCATAGAAAATAATCCTACGTATTACAATTTGTTTGGCCGTATTGAATATGAAACGCAAGCGGGCTATATTACAACGCATTTCACCAATATTAAATGTGGCAGTTTGCATTGGGCGAATGGTGGTTATTTGATTATGAATGCCCATGACTTGCTCAAGAATCCGCCGGCCTGGGAGGCGTTGAAGCGGGCGTTGAAGTCGGGGCGAATTGATGTGCAACCCCCAATGGCGATGACGGGTAGTCCTGTGATCGCGAAATCGCTTGATCCAGAGCCGATTCCGTTGTCAGCAAAGCTTGTATTGATGGGGAGTCCGGCGTTGTATTATGCGCTTTATGAGCAGGATGAGGATTTTGCGGATTTGTTTAAGGTGCGGTCAGATTTTGATGTGACGATGCCGCGTAATGAGGAGAATGTTCAGGAGTATGCAGTGTTTGTGGCGACGCGGTGTCATGAAGAGGGATTGCGGCATTTTGATCGGTCGGCAGTGGCAAAGGTGGTGGAGTTTGGGTCTCGATTGGCGGAGCATCAGCAGAAGTTGAGTGCCCGGTTTGGGGCGGTGGCGGATTTGATTCGGGAGGCGAGTTATTGGGCTGGACGAAACGGCCGTCAGCGGGTAACGGCCGTTGATGTCCAGCAAGCATTAGCCGAGCGCATCTATCGCGCCAACCAGGTTGAAGAAAAGTTACATGAAGAAGTTCTCCAAAATGTTATTTTCATCGCCACTGAAGGTTCCGTCGTTGGGCAAGTAAACGGCTTGTCTGTATTACAGATTGGCGATTATACATTTGGCCAGCCTGGACGCATCACCGCACGGACTTACATGGGAGACGCAGGAATTATCCACATTGAACGTGAAACTGAAATGTCTGGCCCCATTCACAACAAAGGTGTCTTGACATTGGCGGCATATTTGGGTGGCACATATGCTCAAGACCAACCACTGACGCTTACAGCCAGTTTGACGTTTGAGCAAAATTACAGTGGCATCGAGGGGGATAGTGCATCCTCTACGGAATTGTATGCCTTGCTATCCAGTTTGAGTGAAATTCCGATTAACCAGGGCATTGCTGTAACTGGTTCGGTCAATCAACGGGGAGAAATTCAGCCGATTGGGGGCGTGAATGAGAAAATAGAAGGCTTTTTCCGGGTGTGTCAGGCACGGGGACTGACTGGAGAGCAGGGTGTGATTATACCGGCAAGTAATGTGGACAATTTGATGCTGGACGAAGCTGTTGTGGAGGCTGTGGCTGAAGGCAAGTTTCATATCTGGCCGGTGCGCACTGTGGACGAGGGAATAGAGATTCTGACTGGCGTGCCTGCTGGTGAACGGGACGAAAACGGAGAATTTCCTGAGGGTACAGTCCATTATGCCGTACAAAAACGGTTGCGGGAATTGGCAGAAGAGTTTAAGTCTTTTGGCGAACAGGATGAATAATTCTTTGTAACTATACAGGACATACTAAAAACTAACCGCAAAGCGCACAAAGGACGCAAAGAATTAAGCATTCCTTCTTTAATTCGTTGTCCTGCTCCCTGCCTGAAACAAACCCAGACCTGAATGGTTACAATTTTTTATACTGGTACGTATTGCCGCATGAATTCGGTGAATGTCTCCAGTACGTAGTCTAACATGGCAGTAGTCAGGAGGGGGTATACGCCAATCCAGAAGGTTTGGTTCATGACCAGGTCGGTATTTTTTAGCTCGCCGACGACGCGGTAGTTTGTGTGTTGGTAGGCTGGTTGTCGGGTAAGGTTGCCGCCGAAGAGGAGACGGGTGGCGATGTGGTGATTTTCCAGGAAG
>RFGV01000168.1 GCA_003696605.1 Chloroflexota bacterium
AAATAAACCCTCGGCCCCAAAAGGCCAGTCATGGCGCGGCTTCTGGGGGTGGGGCCGAGGGGGCCGAGGGGGCCGAGGGTTGTTTCTTCGCGCGGAAAAACATTTTTTTGAGTGGGCGTTGTAAGAAAAAATTTTACGCGCGTGCGCGCGCGTACAAACCCTCGGCCCTCTCGGCCCATGCTCTGAAACCCTTGTGGTGACTGGGATAGAAAGGGCCGAGGGTTGAAAACAAACCCTCGGCCCTGCCTCGGCCCTCTCGGCCTTTTGAGCTGGATCTCGGGGTGAAGCGGTGCGGGAGTAACCAGCTTGCGCGTTGCCATGCTTCACCTCATCCTTGCAGACCGATATAACATTAGTATAACTATTTAAGTAGTCTAGCAACCCCTGCCTAAGATTGCAAACTAGGCATCGGTTACGCTTCCTTTGGCTTGGCGTTAAGCGCACCATCCACCCACGCTACTGCGGTTGCCACAAGACGGTGGGTGACGGGGAGGCTGCGCCCCAACGCCTGAGCGATTCGCCGATATGGCTGACGGTTTATGTAGTACATGCACAGCGCGGTGCCCATTTCTGGGTCTCGGCGTTTTAGTTTTGCCACGGTTTTGTCGATATGTAAGGCCTCGTCGTCGGTGATTAACGGTGTGGGCACGGTGCTCCCGTGCAGGTTTCCCAGCACATTTTTGCTCTCCAGCTTGAGCGAATGCTGTCTCACCCAGTGGCCCCATTGTTCCAGTAAGTATTCGGTGGTGTCGTGCATTATCCCTCCAGCATTTGATTGAGACCGTTTTGGAATTTGGCAAATTGTTCTGTTAGCCATGCTCGTTCGCTTTGTCCTTCAGGCGGTTCGCCAATGATGAAAGCTGTGGCTTTTGTGATCGCGCCGCTTTTGTGGTACTTGGCATCGGCCTTTTTGCGTATTTTGGTTGCCATAATTGTGGAGAATTTGGTTTGGCTGACATAGTGCTCGTTCCGTGTGCGGCAATAGTGGGTATATGCTTTGTATAAGTCGTTGGACCTGCAGCTGCAGAATGGAATTTCTAGATTCCCGTCACGCCATTCCAGAAAGAAGGTTTCCCATGCAGGCATGCCGTAACGGATAAGCCGCTCTTTAGCCTCGGTCATGGGTGGTTTCGTGTGTTCGTTGAAGTCACCCAATGGGTAGTCGAGCAAAAAGCGTAGCCACGCAGGCGCCCCAACTCCTGACTCGATTTCGTAGCCTGCGCGATTTTGTATTTCTTCGGGCAAGGTTCGCTCCGGCCAGATGACCATCATCCGCCGGTCCGACGGCTCGACGGGAAACGGTTGTATCTCGTTAGAGAGAAACACGGCGTTCATGTGGTTGGCTTCTTCCCAACCGCTGACAAATTTCTTTTCGATACGTTGGGTCTTGCCGGTAATCATGTGCTTAAGTGTGCCGGTGTGACTGTATTTTTGTTCGCGCGAAAAGATCTCTTCAAACACGCCGTATAGCTTTTGGCTACGCCAATCTGTGTATTGGCTTTCCAGCTGGTGTTGTCCCAGCACTGCGCCGTATTCGCCATAGAGCTGGCAGTGTAGGTCAGCAAAGAGCATACTTTTGCCTGTGCCTTGTATGGTTGAATGTACCAGTAGCGCGGTGTCCAACTTGGCTCCGACACGTTGCAGCGGCAACGCCAACCATTTCAGCATCCAGTCTATGATGTCATCATCGCCGTTACACAGATGATCAACCAATGCAATAATGCCGTCAGCGGATTCAGATGTTCTGGCTGGTTTGAGTGGCAGTCCGCGGAACATATTGATGTGCGTTTTGGGGTCGGCCTGTTGAGTTGGATCAAAGACGAGGTTCTCTCTTTTTATCTGGCGGCGCTTTGGGTTTTTCATCCACCAATCGAAATCTGCCGGGATGGCCGCTTTCAACGCATCGAGCGGGATAATGCACCGATCGACGGTGTCCCACACATCTTTTGTTGGGTAGAGATAGACATAACGCTGGAGTATGGCGGCCTGCGAACCTTTGTTCCCAGACGACTGTAAATGCGCAACATCGTCTGGCATGACTGTTCGGCGAGCAGGGTGGGCCATCCACGCCTTGGCGATATCCTTGCCGACAAGATCTTGGAATGCGGTTTTCTTGATGACAACCTGCTCGCTGGTGTCAAACACCTTGGTGTCACCAAAGATCAACGCAAATCGCCGCAGCACGTCATCAAGAGAAAGTCTTGGTAACTGAGCAGTATTTTGA
>RFGV01000169.1 GCA_003696605.1 Chloroflexota bacterium
CACCAGACGTATATGGTTATTCATACGGGAGTGCCAGCTTTTGGCTGATATAAAACGTATCTACCACTAAGATAAGAAGGTGGTACTCCCGATTTTTTCTTTTTTTTAATGTTCATCAAAAGCATGAAAAAGTTATCCCGGCAGTTTGTTTTCAGAAGGAGAATGTGATGCCCAAACCCAATTTTCCCGATGCAACAGAATTATTGCGCCAGATGCAAGCCGGCGAACGGACATCTGTAGAAATTGTGGCAGAACATCTGGAACGGCTAGAAGCCAATCAGCCACGTTTGAATGCGGCTATTAAGGTATTTCGTGAAGAGGCACTGGCAGAAGCCCGCCAGCCACGCCCTGGTCCATTGTCTGGCTTGCCTGTTAGTGTCAAGGAGACGTTTGGCATACGAGGGGAGATGGTCACAGCTGGTTCGTTGCGCATGCCTCCTATTCACCACGAGGCAGATTGTGAGGTGGTACGTCGGTTGCGAGAGGCGGGAGCGATTGTTATTGCCCGGTCGAATGTGCCTGAGTTTGCTATGGCCGGGGAAACGGAGAATTTGCGTTACGGCCGTACCAATAACCCGCTCGATCCCAGTCGTACCTGTGGTGGGTCATCTGGTGGCGAGGGGACACTGGTGGCATCTGGTTCGTCTGCATTGGGTGTGGGGAATGATATTCTGGGTTCTATTCGAATTCCGGCTGCATTTTGTGGGGTGGTAGGTTTCAAACCAGCCTCTCAGGCGGTGCCGAAAGAGGGAATATGGCCACAAATTGAGGGTTTGTATATGGATACCTGGCTGGCTGTGGGGCCAATTACCCGGTCGGTGAGAGATGCGCGGCTGGTATATAACGTGATAGCAAAACGGCCGTTGCCACCCCCTCGTTCTCCCCGTGATTTGCGCCTCATCATCCCCAATCCCTTTCTGATGTCCTTCAAGGCAGATTGTATCCCTGCTGCATTGGAACATGCCAAGACTGTCCTTCTCATGGCGGGCATGAAGGCCGAAGAACATGCTTTTCCTCATATTAAACAACACTTCCTTAATCTGCAGGGCATTCTGGCTGCCGAATTATTTGAACCCTTGATGAGTCAGCTTACCACTACCGAAGGCAAGAAGCTCTCACTGATAGCCGAGGCTGCTCGTCAGCTTACAGGTCGCCCAACCATTTATCGTGGTCTTTTCCAGTTACTGGCTGTGGCTCCGTTGGTGCGCCCACGACGCCCAAACCGTCTCCAGCAAATCATCGAAACTTATGAGGCTGCTCGTGCCCAGTTGTATGAAATGTTGGGTAACGATGGCATCCTTCTTTTACCCACTCTGGGGTTACTGGCGCCCCCACATGGCCAGATGAACCGATCTTCCTTGCGCCCTGGTGTCAATGGCACAGTAACGCCTGTTACTTTTTGTAATTATATGAACCTGCCGGCCATTACCATACCGGCCTGGTCAGAAGCAGACCGGGAAACCGGGTTGCCACCGGGTATTATGTTGGCGTGTGCGCCGGGCGCAGAGGGGGTTTTGCTGGATGCAGCCGAGGTGTTGGAGCGGGAGTTTGCCGCCTGATATGGTGTTGATTGTAATAGAAAAACTGGTTTTTTGAGGAAGGCAGAGATGGAGCGAAATTTGTTTGCAAAAGAGCATCTGATGTTTCGGGATGCGTTCCGCCGCTTTGTGGAAAGGGAGATTGTGCCTTATCATGCACAGTGGGAAGAAGAGGGAATGGTCTCACGAGAGGTGTGGCGCAAGGCTGGTCAGGCGGGCTTTTTGGGAATGGATGTGCCAGAGGAATATGGTGGGGGTGGGGTGCGGGATTTTCGTTACAATGCGATTGTAACAGAGGAACTGATTCGTGTGGGGGCTTCTGGAGTTGGTTTTGGTTTACATAATGATGTAGTGATGCCGTATTTTTTGAATTTGGCTACCGAAGAGCAGAAGGCACGATGGTTGCCGGGGGTGGTGGCGGGTGAGTTGATTACGGCAATTGCTATGAGTGAGCCGAATGCGGGGAGTGATTTGGCGGGTGTGCAGACAACGGCCGTTCGTCAGGGAGATTATTATGTCCTTAATGGTCAGAAAACGTTCATCACCAATGGCCTGCTTAGTGATTTGGTGATTGTTGTGGCGAAAACAGATCCATCAGCCGGACACGCAGGTGTCAGTTTGTTGGTGGTAGAACGGGGGATGGAGGGGTTTGAACGGGGTCGCAAGCTGGAAAAGATTGGTCTAAAGGCGCAGGATACGGCCGAACTTTTCTTCCGCAATGTCAAAGTACCCGTGACGAATCGGTTGGGGGAAGAAGGACACGGATTTTACTACCTGATGCAGCAACTGCCTCAGGAACGGCTGAGCATTGCTGTCATTGCCGTGGCGGCCTGTGAGGCTGTGTTGGAAATGACCATTCAGTATTGTCATGAGCGGACAGCGTTTGGCCGGCCAATTGGCAAGTTTCAGCATAATCGGTTCAAGCTGGCCGAAATGAAGACCGAAGTGCAAATTGCCCGTGTGTTTGTGGACCGGTGTATTATGGAGTTGAATGCGGGGAATTTGACGGCGGAGGATGCCGCGATGGCCAAGTGGTGGACAACCGAGTTGCAGAAGCGAGTGGTGGACCAATGCTTGCAATTGCACGGCGGATATGGTTACATGCTGGAATATCCGGTGGCAAAGGCATATCTGGATAGTCGCGTGCAAACGATTTATGGGGGCACGACGGAGATTATGAAGGAGATTATTGGTCGTGCTATGGGCTTTTAGGGGTCTATGAGCGGGATGCTATTGGTTTGGATGACGTTTTGGAACCAAAAGGCGCTGTCTTTGGGGTAGCGTTGTTGGGTTTGGAAATCTACCCAGACAATGCCGAAACGTTCCTGGTATCCTTTTGCCCATTCGAAGTTGTCCATGAGTGACCAGACGAAGTACCCGGCAAGTGGTACGCCATTGGATAGGGCACGGTGGGCGGCTATGAAGTGGCGGTGTAGGAAGTGGATGCGGTGTTGGTCGTGAATTCGGCCGTTTTTGTTGGGTGTGTCGTGGTAACTGGCACCATTTTCGGTGATGTAGATTTTGGCAGGCTGGTAGGTGAAGTGTACGCGGTTGAGCAGGTTGAAAAGGCCTTCCGGATAGATTTCCCAGCCCATGTCGGTGCGTTCGGTGTCTGGTGTGGTGGCATGGGCTACTGGCAAAACGGCCGTTTGTGGACCTGACCGGGCAACAAATCGGGTGTAATAGTTGATACCCAGAAAATCGAGGGGGACACCGATAATATCCATATCATTCGGTTGGATAAAGTCGAAAATGTCACCTACGGTTTGTTGATAGTGGTGCATCATGTCTGCCGGGTAAAAACGGCCGAATACTGGATCTAAAAACCACCGGTTAAAATAACCATCTCGCAGTCGGGCAGCCTGTAAGTCAGCCGGATGGTTTGATGCCGGGGTTACCCATTCCAGATTGAGTGTAATGCCTACTTCCGCCTTTGGGGCGTTTTGGCGGATGACAGGAACTGCCCAGCCATGAGCAAGGAGTAAATGATGTGCGGCACGAATAGCAGATGGCCAGTCACACCAACCAGGGGCGTGTTCACCAACCTGATAGCTGAGAAAGCTGGCGCACCAGGGTTCGTTGAGCGTGATCCAGTGTCGCACCCGGTCACCCAAGCGTCGGGTGATGTAGTCGGCAAAAACGGGGAAGGATTCGGCCGTTTTTCGGGCAGGCCAGCCACCTTCATCTTGCAACGCCTGCGGCAGCTCCCAATGGTACAGCGTAACAAATGGCTCAATCCCTGCTGCCAAAAGCCCGTCCACCAGCCGATCATAAAAGTCAAGCCCCGCCTGATTAACTCGTCCCTGACCTTCAGGCATCACTCGTGGCCAGTTAATAGAAAATCGGTAGGCAGGAATTCCCAACGATTGCATCAGCGCAATATCTTGTGGCCAACGGTGATAATGATCGCAGGCAATATCTCCCGTGCTGGCATCCTGAATTTTGCCTGGCGTGTGGGCAAATCGATCCCAAATAGACTCTCCTTTGCCGTCTTCGTTCCACGCCCCTTCAATTTGATAGGAAGATGTGGCGACACCCCACACAAAATGGGATGGAAAGGTTAGTTGCGTCATTTATTCCCCCATGATAGCAAAATTAATTGGGGAAGTATGGCGTCAGTAAAAGGAAAAGTCAAACGAAAGAAGAGAGGATTAAGTATAAAGAGGAATCAATATGACTGAAGATGAATTGACATTAAAGCAGTGCCAGGCGTTGGTGGATGAATGGATTCGGACGATTGGGGTGCGGTATTATTCGGAGCTGACAAATACGGCCGTTCTTATGGAAGAAGTCGGTGAAGTTGCTCGCATTATGGCCCGACGGTATGGCGACCAGAGCTTTAAAAAATCTGACGAAGCCTACGACCTGGCTGACGAATTCGCAGATGTCCTGTTTGTGCTGATATGCCTGGCCAACCAGACAGGCGTCGATCTGACCGAGGCCTTTCGGCGCAACCTGGACAAAAAAACTGGCCGTGACCGAGAACGGCATGCGAACAATCCCAAGCTAAAATAACAGGCAAGACATCCAGAGTATTCAGAATCAGAGTAAGGAGGCAAGAATGGCGGAAACAATGCGATTTGACGGGCGGGTAGCAATTGTTACCGGTGCAGGTGGTGGCCTGGGCAGAGCATATGCCCTTTTACTGGCCGCGCGGGGCGCAAAAGTAGTTGTCAATGATCTTGGTGGGAGCATGCATGGTGAGGGAGCTGACACACGACCGGCTGACCAGGTGGTTGCGGAGATTCGTGAAGCTGGTGGCGAGGCTGTTCCCAGTTATGATTCTGTGGAAGAAGGGGAGAAGATTGTTCAGACGGCGATTGATTCGTTTGGTCGTGTGGATATTGTTGTTAACAATGCCGGTATTTTGCGGGATGTGAGCTTTCATCGTATGCGGGATGTGGATTGGGAGAAGGTGTATCGGGTGCATTTATTTGGATCCTATAAGGTGACGCGGGCGGCCTGGCCTTATTTTCGGGAGCAGCAATATGGGCGGGTGGTGATGACCAGTTCGGCTGCGGGATTGTATGGTAACTTTGGGCAGGCTAATTACAGTGCAGCCAAGTTGGGTATTTTGGGGTTGGCGCATACGTTGGCGGTGGAGGGTTTGCGGCGGAATATTTATGTCAATACTATTGCGCCCATTGCTGGCTCGCGTCTGACGGCGACGATTTTGCCGCCGGATTTGGTGGAAGCATTGAAGCCGGAGTATGTGGCGCCGTTGGTGGCGTATTTGTGTCATGAGTCTTGTACGGAGACTGGCCGATTGTTTGAGGTGGGTGCGGGTTGGGTGTCTCGTTTGCGGTGGGAGCGTTCGAAAGGGGTGTTTTTCCCGCTGAATCGGCCGTTTTCGCCAGAGCAGGTGGCAGATCGCTGGCCAGAAATTAACGATTTTACCGATGCGGATCATCCGGATAATGCTCAGGCGTCGTTTGCGCCAGTGTTGGAAAACTTGAAAACGGCCGATTCGCCTGCCAAACCTGCCGGTAATGAATTTGTTGATCTGGATAAGGCATTGGGGTTTGAATTTGAGCCGAAGCCATTGACTTACACGGAGCGGGATGTGAGTTTGTATGCCTTGTCGGTGGGGGCTGCAGAAGACCCGCTTGATCCGAAAGAGTTGCAATTTGTGTATGAGATGAATCGGGAAGGGTTTAAGCCGTTGCCCACATTTGCGGTAACGTTTCCGTTTGTGGTGATGTGGCAAGTGACTTCTGTGCCTGGCCTGAAGTTTAATCCGATGATGTTATTGCATGGGGAGCAGTATCTGGAACTGAAACGGCCGTTGCCCACCGCAGCTACAATTATGAACCATGCACGTATCAGCCAGATTTATGACAAAGGCAAAGGGGCACTTGTCATTGTAGATATCAACAGTTACGACGAAGCGGGTAACGAAGTCGCTTTCAATCAGGCTTCCCTTTTCATTCGTGGAATTGGCGGTTTTGGGGGTGAACGCGGTCCATCTGGCAATGTGAATCTCCCGCCTGATCGCGCCCCAGATGCTGTTCATGCCCAAAAAACCAGCGAAAGTCAGGCATTGTTGTACAGACTTTCTTCTGGCGATCGCAATCCTTTGCATGTTGACCCAGATATGGCCGCCATTGGTGGGTTTAATAAGCCGATTTTGCACGGGTTATGTACGTTTGGGTTTGCGGCGCGGGCTGTGCTCAAGCATTTTGCCAATAATGATCCGGAGCGGTTCAAGAGTATTCGTGCTCGCTTTACCAGCCATGTGTTTCCTGGCGAGACGTTGGTGACGGAAATGTGGCAAGAATCGGATACGCGGATCATTTTGCGGACGAAGGTGGCAGAACGGGATGAAGTGGTGCTGGCAAATGCAGCGGTGGAGCTGCATCCGGCTGATGGGGTGGTGGAGAAGCAGGAGGCAGAAACGGCCGTTTCCAGCCGTTCCCAAACTCTATTTGCCCAGATTCAGGAGCGCATTGCAGCCCATCCCGAATGGGTAGAAAAAGTGGGGGCTATCTATCAGTTTCGGCTTACAGGCAACGATGGGGGCAACTACGTGGTTGACTTGAAAAACAGTCCAGGTCGTGCCTATGCAGGCGAAGACTCAGCGGCGCAATGCACGCTAATCATGGATTTTGCCGATTTTTTGGCCATGACCAAAGGTGAATTGGATCCACAAATGGCTTTTATGTCTGGTAAACTTAAAATTGAAGGCAATGTGATGTTGGCCACACGCCTGCAAACATTGTTTTCCTGACCCGATTGACAAATAAAAAAGGCAACCAAACAGTCAGGAGACGACATGCGCACATGCTCAACGCCATGAATGAAGCATCTTTATTTTCATTTTCTTTCATTTTCTTTGCGTTCTCTATGTCCCTGGCGGTTAATTGATTGAAGGAGGTTTTATGACAATTGGCATTGTAGATTTTGGTATGTATATCCCGCATTATCGTGTTTCTCGGGCTGAAATTGGGGAAGCCTGGAAGCTGGAGCAGGCAAAGCCGTTACTCATTGGGGAGCGGGCTGTGGCGGGATATGATGAGGATAGTCTGACTATGGCTGTGGAGGCGGCATGGCACGCACTGGAGGGGCATGATCCGGCAGCAGTTGATGGGCTGTTGTTTGCTTCTACGACGCCGCCATTTGCCGAAAAGTCGAGTGCAGCGGTGATTGCCGCTGCCTGTGATACGGCCGTTTCCCGCACTCTGGATATCACCACATCCTTGCGCGCGGGTACAGCCGCGTTGGGATTGGGGTTGGATATGCTGCGTGCCCATTCTGCAGAGCAAGTTCTGGTGACCATAGCCGACATGCGCCGACCGGAACCCGGCACATTGCTGGATGCGATTTCGGGAGATGGTGCCGCCGCATTTTTGCTGGGGCGAGGGGAAAATGTATTGGCCGAACTGGTGGGCGCGTTTCATTTGAGCGATCCGGTGATTGATACCTGGCGCCGGAGTGATGACCGGTATTTGCAAACGGATGATGAGGCGTTTACAAATCAAGTGGGGTATTTTTCGTTAGTCCAACAGGCTGTGAAAGGTTTGCTGGCAGAAACGGCCGTTGATCCCGCTCGTGTAAAAGGGGTGGCCATTTATGCACCAGATGGCCGGGCTTATATGAAGATGGCCAAAAAATCACCCCTGGGAATGGCATTTATGCAAATGGGTATGGAAGGTCCGGCGCCTTATTTGCTGATGCACGCTGGTAATTTGGGCGCAGCTTTTGCTCCGGCCCAATTAGCTCTTTTGCTGGAAAAGGCCAGCCCGGATGACTACCTGGTGTTGGTCGGTTATGGGGATGGGGCAGATGCGTATTTGTTTCGGGTGACAGAAGCGATTAAAGGACGACCAGAAAAACGGCCGTTATCCGCCTGGATAAACACCAAAAGCCAACTCCCTTACAACCTTGCCCTCTACTTCCGCGAAAATCTGCGCCAAAAGCCACTCTTCCCTCCCGACGTCGATCCCTGGACATCCTTGCCTCTATTACACCGCGAACGCAACGAACTGCTTCGCTTCCATGCCCAAAAATGTAACAATTGTGGTGCTCTCTGGTGGCCACACCGACCAAACTGTTATGATTGCGGCGAACAACACAACTTCAGTACTGTTCGGCTAAGCCGACGAGGAACAGTTGCTTCCTTTGTGGCTGAATGGGCTATCCCAACACCTGTGCCACCGGTGGGCATGATTACGGTGGATACGGCAGAAGGTGCGCGTATTACTAACCCCTCCACTGACGGCGATCCCCGCCAGTTAACAGTTGGTGATGAGGTGGAGTTTGCGCTGCGAATTTTCCACACAGCCAGAAAGTTACCTCATTATTCATGGAAGGTGCGAAAATTGCGCGTGTAGGCAGGCAGAAAACGGCCGTTTGTGGGAAAAACCACCAGAAAACAGGCCAGCCTATGTTATCATCTGATAAATCCTTGCGCCCTCGTGGCTTTTGTAGTGATATTTAAGGAGCGAAAAACATGAATCCAAACGCATTACGAGACAAAGTCGCCATCATCGGGATGGGATGCACCCAATTTGGGGCACTGCAAGACAAAAGCTTTGCCGAACAAGGATTGGAGGCTGTCAACGAAGCTCTGGCCGACGCTGGCATTGAAAAAGATCGCATTGAAGCTGCCTGGTTGGGTACATTCGATCCAAATGTAGGTGGCAGTTTTCCCGGGTATGCCGGCGATTTTGTAGCAGACATTTTGGGAATGCCTGGTTTACCCGTGACACGGGTCACGAATTATTGCGCTACCGGTATGGACGCCATGCGAAACGCTGCTATCTCCGTAGCTGCCGGTTTGTACGATGTGGTATTGGTGCTTGGAAACGAAAAAATGCGTGATGTGGCCTCACGCGACAGCCTGATTCGGCAAGTTGTAACCACTGGTCACCCTCTGGTGCAGAAAGGGTTAAGCGCACCGGGACTCTTTGGGCTGATGGCCCGGCGCCATATGGCCGAGTTTGGCACAACACGGGAAGACCTGGCACGTGTCGCTGTCAAGAATCATTACAATGGCGCGCGTCATCCCAAAGCGATGTTCCAAAAGGAGATTTCGCTAGAAACAGCCCTGAATGCGCCCATGATTAGTGAACCGCTGGGTTTGTATGATTGTTGCCCCACAAGTGACGGGGCGGCAGCGGCAATTTTGTGTCGGGCAGATTTGGCAGCAGAGCTGACAGATGCGTATATCCTGATTGAGGCGATTGAGATGGCAACGGTAACGGGAGGGAGATACGGCCGTCGTAATGAGTCGCTCATTGGGTTCGAGGCCACACAGTTAGCTGCCAAACGAGCATATGCCGCCGCAGGTATCGAAGAACCAATTCGAGCAATTGATGTCGCAGAAGTCCATGATTGTTTCACTATAACAGAAATTTTGAACTATGAAGATTTGGGATTTGTCCCCAAAGGGCAGGGCGCGGCATTTATTCGCGAAGGGCGTTCGTCTCTGGAGGGTGATTTGCCCGTAAATCCTAGCGGTGGCCTGAAATGCTTTGGGCATCCAATTGGTGCCAGTGGCGTGCGGATGACATATGTCATTTATGAGCAGTTGTTGGGACGTGCCGGCAATACCCAGGCACCAGTGAACAAAAACGGCCGTGGTCTGGTTCACAATTTGGGTGGTCCGGGGTCTGTGTGCGTGGTGGGCTTGTACCATCGGCCATAACAGAAGCCGGACAGATGCTTTTGTGACCGGGCAGATACAGATATTACAACAATAGAACAGGAAGAGGCAGGAAATGTTTGAGAATCAGGTGGCGGTCATTACCGGAGCAGGGCGGGGAATTGGTGCGGCAGCCGCACGCTTGTTTGCCAAGTATGGGGCACGGGTTGTCGTTAGTGATTTGGATACTGAACCGGCCAAAGAGGTGGTGGCAAAAATAAAGCAAGCGGGTGGAGAGGCAACGGCCGTTATTGGTGATGTCACTCAACCCGACTTCCCCGACCAGCTTATGCAATCTACCATAGAGACCTTTGGCAAAATCAACATCCTTGTCAATAATGCTGGTTACACATGGGATGGCATGGCCCACAAAATGACCGACAGGCAATGGCAGGCCATCCTCGACGTTCACCTGACCGCCCCTTTCCGACTTATTCGTGCCGCTGCCCCCTATATGCGTGATCTGGCCAAACGGGAAATTGCCCAATATGGACATCCCCAAGAACCTCGTTGTATTGTCAATGTCTCATCCACTTCTGGTTTGCATGGCAACATAGGGCAGGCCAACTATGCGGCTGCCAAAATGGGCATAGTTGGTCTCACCAAAACCATTGCCAAAGAATGGGGGGGATTTGGCATTCGGTGCAATGCTGTGGCCTTTGGGTTTATTGACACCCGCCTCACACGCCCCAAAGAAGAAGGGCACACAATTACGGTACAAGGTCAACAAGTTCGGTTGGGAATACCAGAAAATTTACGTCAGATGGCACATGCCTTTATTCCGTTGGGGCGGCCAGCTACGCCAGAAGAAGCAGCTGGAGGAATTCTTCTGTTGGCTTCTCCCCTGGCGGCTTATATCACAGGTCATACATTGGAAGTAACAGGGGGGGCAGGGATATAGATATAGCCGGTAGTGGCTGATATGGCGGTGTAACAGGCATAGAGTAAGGAGAAGGCAAAATGGCGGAGAAATTTGAATTTGGCGGTGAGATTGTCTGGCGGCCGACGCCAGCCTATATTGAGCGCAGTCATTTGAAACGGTTTATGGACCAACATGGGATTGTGTCCTATTCGGAGCTGATGACGCGGTCTACGTCGGATATTGCCTGGTTTACAGATGCGATTTTGAAGTATCTGGATATACAGTTTCAACGGCCGTATTCTCAAGTTGTCGATTTGTCAGAGGGTATTCAGTGGCCCAAATGGTGTGTTGGCGGCAAGTTGAATATTGCCTGGAATTGCGTGGACAAATGGGCGACCAATCCGGAAACACGAGAGCGGCCAGCTTTGATTTGGGAAGGGGAAGAAGGTGAGACCCGAACCCTTACCTATGGTGAATTGGCCGCTGAAGTGAATCGGTGTGCCAATGCATTGCGCGGGTTGGGGTTGGGCAAGGGGGATGCGATTGGGCTGTATATGCCTATGACACCGGAAATTTGTGTGGCATTGCTGGCTATTGCCAAGATTGGTGGTGTGATTTTGCCCCTGTTTTCGGGGTATGGGGTAGGGGCAGTGGTGACACGGCTGGCGGATGCAGATGCAAAGGCATTGATTACAGCAGATGGCTTTTTCCGTCGTGGGCAGGTTGTACCTATGAAGCCAGTGGCGGATGCAGCGGCGAAGCAACTGCCTACGCTGAAGCATATGGTGGTGTTGCGTCGTGCCGGGAATGAAATTCATATGGAAAACGGCCGTGATCACTGGTGGCATGAACTTGTTCCGGTGCAGTCAGATCAGGCAGATATTGAGCCAACAGATGCCGAAGATTTGCTGATGATCATTTATACATCGGGTACAACTGGCCGACCGAAAGGGGCTGTGCATACGCATTGTGGTTTTCCAGTCAAGTCGGCACAGGATATGGCATTTGGTATGGATGTGCAACCGGGAGATGTCATTTACTGGATGACAGATATGGGGTGGATGATGGGGCCATGGCTGGTGTTTGGGGCGACGTTGTTGGGGGCGACTTTTTTTGTGTATGATGGCGCGCCAGATTATCCGGGGCCTGATCGTTTGTGGGCATTGGTGGCGCGGCATCGAATTACGGCGTTGGGTATCTCTCCTACACTGGTGCGATCGCTGATTCAGCATGGGGATGAGTTGGTGAAGCAGCATGACTTGTCGTCTATTCGTCTGTTTGGTTCAACCGGGGAACCGTGGAATCCTGATCCGTGGATGTGGTTGTTTGAGGTAGTGGGGGAGGGGAAACGGCCGATTATTAATTATTCAGGTGGTACAGAGATCGCTGGGGGTATTGTGATGGGAAATCCGATCTTGCCACTGAAACCAGCTGCGTTTTCGGCTGCGTGTCCGGGGATGGCAGCTGATGTGGTGGATGAAAACGGCCGTTCTGTACGTAACCAGGTGGGTGAACTTGTTATTCGTGCTCCCTGGATTGGTATGACACGTGGCTTTTGGAAAGACCCGCAACGTTATCTGGATACGTATTGGTCTCGCTTTGAGAATGTGTGGGTGCATGGTGACTGGGCAGCTATTGATGAAGATGGCATGTGGTACATACTCGGCCGTTCTGATGATACAATCAAAGTGGCCGGCAAGCGATTGGGACCGGCAGAAGTAGAGTCCGTGCTGGTTAATCACCCGGCGGTAGCGGAAGCAGCGGCAATTGGTGTGCCTCACGAGGTGAAAGGAAATGAGGTTGTTTGTTTTTGTGTGTTGAATCCTGGCTATGAGCCGCTGGAAACATTGCGCCAGGCTTTGATAGAGAAAGTGGTGGAAGCCATGGGTAAGCCATTGAAGCCCCGTGAATTATTGTTTGTCTCCGATTTGCCCAAAACGCGGAATGCAAAAGTAATGCGTCGCATCATTCGCAGTGCGTATCTGGGAGAAGACCCTGGTGATACGTCTAGCCTGGTAAATCCGGAGGCAGTGGAAGAGATACGACGGGCCCGTTAACGGCCGTTCATTGCCTGTCGGTACGTCTGTTCAAACGCGAGAGACATTGTTTCCAAAGTTGAATAAGGCCCAGGCAGATACCGGCGTGACCGAACACCTGCCTGGGTCAATTCACATACTTCCCAATCCTGCCGATTGGTTAAATCCCAAAACGCCACAGCATCATCTGGATGAAACCCTGCCTGAGTTGCGGCCAGAGGGTCAAATAGCCAGTCGCAAAAAACCAGTGTTTGGTCTGGCGCTAATGGCCAGAGCAAATGAACCATTACATAGTCAGGGTGTAGGCTCAGGAACATATTTGGAAAGAAGGTGTAGAAATAAACACGTTGCAAATCTGTGCCGCTGACATTGCCCACAGGCAAGCTACACCGTTGGCCGCTCATGGTCAGGCTGCCGTCTGCCTGGCGGATAAGAGAAGGTCCACCTAGTACCAGCCCTTCAGTCAGGTCGTTAACACCGCTCCGATAAGGAGAAAGGCGAGCCAGTTCGGGATGGACGCCTGGACAATGGTAGCATTCGGAGTAGTTTTGGAAGAGGATTTTCCAATTGGCCTGAACGTGGTATTCAATGCGATGATGGCGGCGTAGTCGGGAAAGTTGCCAGGGGGTAAATTTTTGCAAAATGTGGGCAAAAACGGCCGAAAATGGTGGTGCGGTTGCGTCCAAATTGATAAACAAAAAGCCTTCCCACTCGGCTATTTGTGCTTCGTGCAGTGGAAAAGCCGCTTTGTCAAAGTCGGCGACTTCGTTCATATGAGGTGCGCCAAGCAAACGGCCGTTCAGCCCATAAGTCCAGGCGTGATAGGGACAACGAATAGAACGCCCCAATGAGCCTTCTGATTCAGTACAAAGCCGTGTGCCTCGATGTCGGCATACATTGAAAAACGCATGTGGCTGCCCTTCCTCATCACGAGTGACAATCAGATTTTCCTCACCAATGGTTTGCAAGAAGTAATCCCCCGCTTGAGCAATCGACTCGGAACGGCCGATGCACAACCAATACTGGCTAAAAATACAAGCCATTTCCGTCTCAAACACATCGGATGAAATATATTCTGCACGAGTCAACGTACTTGCAAGCTGGGGGGACATTACCAACGCCTCCTGTTACTTCTCATACCCATCAGGGTGTGCCCGGTGCCAGCGCCATGCCGTTTCAATAATCGTTCGCAAATCAGGATATTGAGGACGCCAGCCCAGTTCACGCATAATTGTTTCACTGCTGGCAATCAGAATAGCGGGATCGCCGGGACGACGCGGACCAACTTCTGCTGGAATGGGGTGTCCGGTTACTTCGCGAGCTGTTTCAATCACCTGCTTCACACTGAAGCCACGGCCGTTTCCCAGGTTATACCGCCGACTGGGACCATCTGCCAAAGCCCGCATAGCCAGTATATGGGCTTCAGCCAGGTCAACGACGTGAATATAATCGCGTACACACGTGCCATCTGGCGTATCGTAATCATCTCCAAAAATCACAATCTTTTCTCGTTGTCCCAATGCCACCTGCAATACCAACGGAATCAAATGCGTTTCCGGATCATGATCTTCGCCACGTTCTTCAGTCGCCCCACACGCATTAAAATACCGCAAGCAAGCATACCGCATCCCATACAGCCGATCCATCCAATGCAAATACCGTTCCAGGATAAATTTTGATTCTCCATAAGGACTACCGGGCACAATTCGTTCATTTTCATCAATAGGCATCCGTTCTGGTTGATCAAACAAGTTCGCTGTGGACGACAGAATAAACCGCTGGACGCCATGCTTGACTGCGCTTTCTATCAGGTTTAGCCCATTTACAATATTGTCTCGCAAATACATAAAAGGCTTTTCCATAGATTCACCCACCAGGGTGTAAGATGCAAAATGCATAATTCCATCTGGCTTGTGGGTAGCAATAGCCTCTTCGATGGCAGCTTTGTCGGCCAGATCGCCGTGAATAAATATGGCGTCGGGATGTACAGCATCTCGATGTCCCTGGTACAAATTGTCAAAGACGATTACTTCTTCACCAGCCTTGATGAGTTGTTCCACAGTGATGCTACCAATGTAACCAGCACCACCAGTAACCAAAACTTTCATGAGAGTCTCCTTTAGGTTAATTGATGATTGTCTATGTTATAAAATCGGATTGTGTTGTTTTGCGAATGATACGCCAGACGGCTTGCAATATACCTGACGTTTTATAAGTGATCTCCCTCTACGTTATGGTTGAGCTTGCAGAATAAGTGGAATTTTCAATGTTTGTCCATCACGCAAGATAGTGAGAGTAATGGTTTCACCAACGTGGGTGTGGAGTTCGAGGTATTCAGAGAGGGCGTTCCAGTCGCGGATGGGTGTGTCGTTAACGGCCGTTATAATATCCCCTCCTATCAGAAAACGCCGATTTCCCACAATTACTTCTCGTTGTGCCCCCTGAATACCTGCCTCGATAGCCGGGCCATTTCGGTATAACCGGGCCACCAATACACCTCTCTCCACAGGCAGGCGTAAAGCTTGTGCCAGCTCTGGCGTGATGGAATACCCCAAAAGCCCTAACCAGGGGTGAGGGTACACACCTTGTTCAATTAACACAGGGACGACCCGTTGTACAGTATCCACCGGTACAGCAAAGCCAATGCCTTCTGCATTTTGGCGGATGGCTGTATTGACGCCAATGACCCGCCCGCGTGAATCGAGCAAGGGGCCACCGGAATTGCCTGGGTTGATGGCCGCGTCAGTTTGAATGACATTGAAAATGACACTGTTGTCATCTCGTTGTAACGGCCGTCCTAGCGCACTGATAACACCAGTGGTCAACGTTCGGTCCAGACCAAATGGATTGCCAATAGCAATTGCTCGTTGCCCAACCCGCAAGTCGGCCGAACTGCCCAACTCAACAGGAATTAACTGTTCTGGCGGTACATTTACCTTTAACACAGCCAGATCGTTAGGGGGATCAACACCAATGACCTCGGCCGGAACGCTTGTTTCATCTGAAAAGCGTACTTCGATGCTTTCGGCATCTTCAATAACATGAAAATTGGTGACAATGTGTCCTTCCTTATCCAATACGAAACCGGAACCAGTGCCCTCGCTAGGCATGGGGCCAAAGAAGAAGCTCATGGTGATGATACGGCTGGTAATGTGAACGACCGATGGACTGACGCGGGCATACAGGTTGGTAATGAGCTGTTCTTCGATGTCAAATGGAACCATGTCGGCCTCGGAAAGAGGGGTGGGGGTGGCTACGATGATGAGAGGTGTAGGCGTCGGTGCCGGAGCAGGAGTGGCGGGGAGGGTTTCTCCGGTTAGCCGACATGCCAGTAGGACGAAAATAATTGGTAGAAGATATTGTATTCTTTTCATGGGGTTTATTTTACGCTTTCCAAAGCAGGCTTACCACCGGTTTTTATTTTGGTGAAAACAGGGAGGCACCGGCGGCGGCTGTGGTTGTATAAACGGCCGTTTCTCGGTCCATTTTTGCTTTATATTTTTCCATTACTACTTCCGCAATTTCATTGGCCTTTTCTTGCCACACCAGGGCAATGGCACACCCCCCAAAGCCCGCTCCTGTCATACGTGCTCCCAGGCAACCGGGCTGACGGCGGACAATTGTCACCATGGTATCCAAAGCCACACTTGACACCTCAAAATCATCCCGCAAACTGGCATGACTTTCATCCATTAGCCGCCCCAACGTGACAGCATCATTGTGGCGCATTGCCGTTACTGCGTTCAGGGTACGTACATTTTCGGTAATGACATGTCGTGCCCGACGGCGAATAAGGGGGGCAAGTTCGCCTTCTCGTGCCTGAAATACCTGCATGGGCACATCTCGCAGAGCCGGGACACCAAAAAAGTGGGCGGCAGCTTCACATTGTGCGCGTCTTTCGTTGTAGGCGGAATCCATCAGGCCGCGTCGTGTGCCGGTATCCAGAATGAGAACGGCCGTTTTTTCCGGTAAAGGCACAGATTGGGTGGCCAGTGAGCGGCAATCAATAAACACAGCATGTCCCGCCTCACCTGTGGCACAAATCATCTGGTCCATAATGCCACATTGCACACCAACCCATTTATTTTCAGCCCGTTGCGCCAAACGGGCGATGTAGGTTGCGTCCCAGGAAAAACCGGATACTGCCTGAAAAGCACGAGCTGCGGCCATTTCCAGGGCAGCCGATGAAGAAAGGCCTGCTCCCTGTGGTACATCTCCTGCCAAAATTCCTTCCCAACCATTTAGACGGTATCCTGCTTCTAGCAAAGCCCAGGCCACACCCTTGAGATATTCAGACCAGTGAGGTACGCCTGATTGCAGATGGCGCAAAGGGAAAACGGCCGTTTCTCCATAATCCAGCGAGTGAACCCACACCTGCCCATCCTCACGCGGCCGCAATGCCAGCCAAATCGCCTGCTCAATGGCCATCGGCAGCACAAACCCATCATTATAATCCGTATGCTCACCAATCAGATTAACTCGGCCCGGCGCCCGCACAACATACAAAGGTCGTTCGCCAAACCGATGTTCAAAGGCTGTGGTCACTTGCTGTGCCGGATTCATCCGGAATCAACTCCTGCAATTGGCGAATGACAAACATTGGTTGAATAACTGACGAAGCCAATGTAGCCTCACTTGTGGCACCGGTCAATGTCAGGGCGGTTGCCATACCTGCTTCCAGCCCCATTTTCACATCCGTTTCCAGTCGATCACCAATCATCAGGCACTGTTCTGGAGGCAGTTGTAGCAGGTTCAGGATGGCATCAGCCATATAGCGAGAGGGCTTGCCGACGATAGCCTCTACACGAGTATTGGTACAGGCTTCAATGGCTGCGATCATGGCGGCGGCATCTGGTTGGCCGCCACCAGGTACAGGACAGTAACGGTCGCCATTGGTGGCAAAGAAGCGGGCACCGTTGCGGATGGCGTCAAAGGCAATTTGCAGCTTGTGGTAGGTGAAGGTACGGTCAAAACTGGCAATGACGGCATCGACTTCGTGTGCGTTTTCGGTGAGGATGAAACCGGCGGCGGTCAGTTCACGACAGAGGGAGGGTTCGCCGACGACGAAGAGACGGGCATGTGGTATTTTTTGCTGGAGAAATTGAGCCATGACCCAGGAGGAATTGATGACGTCGGAAACGGCCGTTTCTACCCCCAGCCTTGTCAACTTGTGAGCATAATCAGCACGGGAACGAGTGGGATTATTTGACAAAAATACAGTCCGCTTGCCCAGTTCTCGCAAACGGGCAATTGTTTCACCCGCTGTGGGTAGCAGCTTGTCGCCCAGATAAACAGTCCCATCCAGGTCAAAAATGTAGGCATTAAATAGTTGGTTTGGTTTTGGCATAGGTTATCTTTGACGATAGTGTATATCAGGTAACGCCCGCAAGCGAGCCGCCGCCTGCTCTGCTGTCAGGTCACGCTGGGCTTCTGCCAATAGTTCAAAGCCTACCATGAACTTTCGCACGGTGGCCGAGCGCAACAGAGGTGGGTAGAAGTGGGCATGTAATTGCCAGTGGGGGGCGTCTGTCAGTGGCAAGGGTGCACCATGCCATCCCATTGAATATGGAAACGAGGTCTCGAACAGGTTGTCGTAACGAATGAGAAGCCGTTGCAAAATGTCGGCCAGGCTCTTTTGTTCAGTGGCAGTTAGTTCAGTCAGGTGGCGGATGTGTCGGCGGGGGAGCAGCATGGTTTCAAATGGCCAGATAGCCCAAAAGGGAACCAGTGCGACCCAATGTTGGTTGTGCAGGATGATGCGGGTAGCTTGTGCCATTTCCAGGTTAACATAATCCAGCAGGAGGGGACGGCCGTTTTCCTGCCAATAGGCTCGCTGGTGCATATCTTCTTTGGCCGCTTCGTTTGGTAATATATCCACCCCCCAGATTTGTCCGTGCGGGTGAGGATTGGAACAGCCCATCAGGTGGCCTTTGTTTTCGAAGATTTGAACCCAGCGCCATTGTTGTCCCAATTCGGCCGTTTGCGCGACCCAAACTTGAATGACGTGTTGCACAGCAGTCAGTTCCATTTCGGGTAAGGTCAGGTCATGGCGGGGGGAAAAGCAGATAACGCGGCATGTGCCCCGCACGCCTTGCATG
>RFGV01000170.1 GCA_003696605.1 Chloroflexota bacterium
AACGCCTCCACCAGCTTCCCTACCCCTCCATACACATACGCCGAACTCGGCACACCACCCAACCGTTGCCCCAAATGATGATACAACAGCACAAACGCCGTCCCACCCGACATCGGTCCTTGCTGAATAGCTGTAATACCCGGACCAGCCAGTGCCCCCCGCACCACCTCACTCTCAAACCACTCATCAAAAAACTCAAGCAAGGACATGGGCAACACTCGCAACAGACCATACATATCCATATCACCCAGCCCCTTGAACTGCTTGCCAACTGGCAACCAGGAAAGTAACGTCTGTGCCGAAAGCTGAACAGGATTCAATGGCACACGCCCCAAAACAGTCTCCAGAAAAGCCGCGTATTTAGCCATCATGGCCGCATACTGGGGAAACCTGGCCGCATCTGCCAGAGAAAAACGGCCGATCTCCGCCGCTGTCAACCGCTCATCTCGCCACAGCGTCAACTGCCTCCCATCTACTAATGGCACAAAAGCCACCGCATCCGGCTGAATCAGCTCCAGGCCATGCATGCGCAAAAACAAATCTTGCACAATTTGCGGACGAAACATCCCCACATCATCCAATAGCATATCTGCCCGGAACCCAGGGTAAAACGCCTCTGTCACAGCCACGCCACCGGGAAACGGCCGTCTTTCCAGAACCACCACACGCAAACCAGCTTTCGCCAGATAAACGGCCGTTACCAAACCATTATGCCCCCCACCAACCACAACCACATCAAAATTACTAGACATAAACCCCTTATTCCCCATAACAAAACAACATAAACTTGATAATTTTCACAGGCTGGTTATACTATTCCCAATATTGGCAGGAAACAAGTACCAGACATCGCCCAAAACACAAATCAGGGCGACACGATTCTATCACTAAAAACCAACACAAACACATGACATTTCAAACCTCAAACAACAAACAACAAACAACCAGTATGCCAACGCATACCCCCAACCTGCCTGCCCCCCAACGCCGAAAAACACAACAGACACCAAACTTGGTCCAAACATCAGACCAAATTAAACAAGCCACAATAAACGAAAGGAGGTGATCCCGTCAAAAACAAAACCTGATCAACCAATAGTCAACCAAACAAAACCTTATATTAGGAGGAGAAAGAATGAATCGTAAACATCTTATAATAATCGCCGGAATCTTACTTCTGGCCCTGGTGCTCGTAGCCTGTGGTGGCACAACCCAGACCGAACAAGTCGAAGTAACCCGCATCGTCGAAGTAACCCGCGTTGTGGAAGTCCCTGCCGAAGGTGGTGAGCCTCAAGCCGTCACTTTCGCCGAAGCAGGCGACACCCTGAAGACCGTCCGTGACCGCGGCGTCCTCAAGTGCGGCGGTAATGCCAACGTTCCCGGATTCGGTTATCTCGATCCCGACACCAACCAATTCAGCGGATTCGATATTGACTTCTGCCGCGCCATTGCTGCCGCCGTACTCGGAGATGCCAACGCAGTCGAAGTCATCCCCACCACCGGTACATCCCGCTTCCCCACCCTCCAATCCGGTGAAGTAGATGTGCTGGTCCGGAACACCACCTGGACAATCAGCCGTGACACATCTCTCGGCTTCGACTTTGCCCCCACCACATTCTATGATGGTCAGGGCATGATGGTCCGCAAAGATAGCGGCATCACCAGCCTGGCCGACCTCGAAGGTGGCACCATCTGCGTCCAGTCCGGTACCACCACCGAAAAGAACCTTGCCGACGTCATGCGAGCACTAGACATCGCCTACGAACCCAAAGTCTTCCCCGATGCTCCCAGCACCCTGGAAGCCTATGACTCCGGTGCTTGCGACGGCTTCACCACCGACAAGTCCGGCTTGGTCTCCCAGCAAGTTCTGCTCTCTGATCCATCAGCCCACACCATCCTCGACGAAACCATGTCCAAAGAACCACTGGGACCGCTGGTACGTCATGGCGACAACAACTGGGGCGACATCGTCACCTGGGTTGTATTCTGCACCTTCTCTGGTGAAGAATACGGCATCACCTCCGAAAACGTGGACGACATGCTCAATAGCGACGATCCGGTTATCCAAAACATCCTTGGCGTTACCGGTGACCTTGGTACAGCAATGGGCTTGAGCAACGACTTCTGCTATCAGGTAATCAAGCAGGTAGGAAACTACGAAGAAATCTACAACCGGAATCTCGGTCCTGATACACCATTCAACTTGCCACGCGGTCTGAATGCACTCTACACCGAAGGTGGCCTGCTTTACGCACCACCCTTCCGTTAAACCGATGAGGACTGGTGCAGTTGATGCATTAGCCTGAAACAAACACAGCCCGGCATTCATGTCGGGCTGTGTTTTAACATATCCCAGAAACTATTTTTTATCCAAAGGGTTCTCAATCACAGAAAACCCTGATTGGTTACTTTAAAAGTAGAGGTGATACCAATGGCCGATCTATCACCCCAATTACCCAAAACCAGAAGCACAACCATCCCGTTTTGGCGCGACATTCGTGTCTTGGGTGTCCTGGCGCAGATCGCTTTTGTCATCGTGGCTGTTATGGGAATAACTTGGGTTGTGCGTAACACCCTGGCAAACCTGGATGAATTAGGTGAAAGTCAATTCATTTGCCGAGATGGTACATCCAGTTTTCGTTGCGCTTACGATTTTATGCGTCTGGATGCCCAATTCGACATTGCCGAAACACCTATTCCTTATGAGCCAAGCGACTCCTATTGGCGAGCACTTGGCGTCGCAGCAGTAAATACGCTCAAAGTAACAGTCTTGGGCGTTATTCTGGCAACTGTCTTAGGTACTCTTGCTGGTATTGCCCGCCTCTCATCAAACTGGCTGGTCAGTAACCTGGCAAAGTGGTATGTTGACCTGATGCGTAATACGCCCCTCTTGTTGCAACTGTTTTTCTTGTATTTTTCAGTTATTTTGGTGCTTCCGCCTATCAAAGAGGCTATTCAGCCGTTTAATTTGCCCATTTTCTTTAGCCAACGCGGGATCAATATCCCAGCCCCTGTCTTTATGCCATCATTCGCTGTCTGGTTAGCATTTGTCGTGCTGGGCATTATTCAGGCACAAGTTCTCTGGATTATTCTGGGACGACAAGAAGAACTGACGGGTAAATCATCCAATCGCTTTCGCTGGGCACTTGTGTCTTTCCTTTTGGTGGTGGGCATTGGCTGGTATGTCTCTGGCAGCCTGACAAGTACGCAGGCTATCATGACTCCGAAATCATTGCGTGTTCGTGAATTCAAGGATTTACAGAAGATCATGCTGAACCGCTTGAAGTTAGCAGACTTGGGCGATATTGAGTTGGCTTTGAGCAATGGCACATTGACTCAGGAAGATATTGACGCGGCTGCTTTTCGCATTTGCGCTCAAAAAGAATCCGCCTCTGAAGTTAACCTGACATCCCAATTGCGAAACGCCAATATCCCATATACGGTTAAGCGAAGCACACGACTCGATCAGGCCACAGAAGCATATGCAAATGGCGAATGCGAGATTCTGGTAGCCAGTCAATCGTTGTTAGCTGCCGAACGTGAAGCACTTGAGGATGGTGCGAATCATGTCATCCTCCCAATTGCAGAAACGCCTGTTCGTATTTCAATACCTAACCTGGAAGGATTAAACTTTGTTGGTGGAGCAAAATTGACGCCAGAATTTGCTGCTATTTTGATCGGATTGGTCCTTTATACTGGCGGGTTTATTGCCGAAATTGTACGGGCTGGTATTCAAGCTGTCCCGAAAGGACAATCAGAAGCAGCACGGGCGCTTGGACTTTCGGAATCGCAACGGCTGCGTCTGATTGTGTTACCTCAAGCCTTGCGCGTTATTATCCCGCCAATTACAAGCCAGTATCTGAATCTGGCCAAGAACTCAACGCTGGCTCAGGCTATTGCTTTTCCCGATTTGTGGACAGTCAGTTACACGACGATCAATCAGTCTGGGCGCGCAATTCAAATTATGCTGATTGTTATGGGCTCATATCTCAGCCTGAGTTTGATTATTTCGGCGTTGTTGAACTGGTATAACCGTCGTATTGCACTGGTGGAGAGATAACTATGGCTACGATTTATCAAAACCTACAAACGTTAATTTCTCGCCAGGAGAAATTGAATTTTAATTTTTCCCTGTTTGTGCAGGAAAATATCACCCGTAGCTGGTGGCTAACGTTGTGGTTGTTGATTCTGACGTTTATAACGATTCGGGTGACAATTAGCCAATTGGTAGCTGCGCCGGTGATAACGGCCGTTGTCCTCATCATCTGGCTCCTCTCCATCGGCATGGTCGTTCTCAACGAAGTCACCAGACAACACACCAACATCTCCTTGTGGCTCAAAGAAAACCTTTACAACTCCATCACCAACACCCAGCTCACCCTCATCCTCACCCTCCTCATTATTGCTGGACTCCGTGCCTTTTACGCCTACGCCTGGGTCAACGCCAGCTTCGAAACAGACCCAGAAATCGCCGCCCAACTCGAATTCACCGGCGCCAACTGGGGAGCAGTCATCGCCAACATGCGCAATTTGATGGTCTTCCGCTTCCCCAAAGAAGAAACCTGGCGCATTTGGGCATCTCTGGCTCTCATCATCGTGCTAGGTATTCCCAGCGTATATATCTATCAACAACAAAAATACCGTCGCTCCAAAATCCGTTCTGCCCTCACCTTCCTATGGATTCTCTCTCCCATCATCATCTTCTTCCTGCTACGCGGCATCAATGAAGAAAACCCGCTACTTCCTCAAGTCAATCCAGACGTCGCCTGGGGTGGCCTGATGCTCACCATCATCATCTCCATCTTCGCCATCGTGGTATCCTTTCCCCTGGGTGTTTTGCTGGCACTTGGCCGACGCAGCAAAATACGGGGAATTCCAGCATGGCTTACCTGGACAGTCGCCCTGGGGTTTACCGTTTGGGGACTTATCTACAGCACTCCGCCAAACCTGGCCGCAGCCCGCAGCACCTCCGAAGAACTTCTCTCTTACTGGCCATTAGCCATACCAATTGTCGCATTTTTATTCCAGCGATACTTTAACGGTAATGTTGTGGCTGCCTTCAGCACCATTTATATTGAAGTCGTTCGCGGCGTACCTCTCATCACTGTCCTTTTCATGGCCATCATCCTCTTCCCCATCTTCTTGCCGCCAGGAATGCAAATTCTAAATACCTGGCGTGTTCTTGCCGGTTTTGCTCTCTTTTCCGCTGCTTATCTGGCCGAAAATGTGCGGGGTGGTCTGCAAGCGATTCCTAAAGGACAATATGAGGCAGCCGATTCATTAGGATTGACAACGTTTCAAAAATATCGGCTTATCATCTTGCCACAGGCATTGCGAATTGTTATCCCAGCCATTGTGGGGCAGTTTATTGGCCTTTTCAAAGACACCTCTTTGGTGGCTATTGTCGGCCTGTTTGACCTGCTAAATGTAGCCAATACCATCGCTGCCCAACCGCAATGGCTAGGTGTTCGTCGTGAAGCTTACATTTTCATCGCTGTCATTTATTACATCGGTAGTGCAGTAATGACTGGGTACAGTCGCCGGCTGGAAGCCCGTCTGGGCGTTGGAGAACGATAAAGTAAATAATGTGGTTATAAAAGCCACTACACATGAGGAGCAAAATATCATGGACAAGTTAGAAACAGCTGAAGATATCATCATTTGCCGTAATGTTCACAAATGGTATGGTGATTTTCATGCGCTGAAGGGAATTAACCTGACAGTTAAAAAGGGTGAAGTGATTGTTATTATTGGCCCTTCCGGTTCAGGTAAGTCCACTTTCATCCGCACTATTAATCGCCTGGAGGAGCATCAGGAAGGGGAAATTATTGTTGATGGGATTTTGTTGAGCCACGATGTGCGTAATATTGCTGAAATTCGTCGGGAAGTAGGTATGGTGTTCCAGCAGTTCAATCTCTTCCCGCATTTGACGGTTTTGGAAAATGTAACGCTTGCCCCTATTCATGTGCGTAAATGGTCACGCGATCATGCAGAAGAGGTAGCCATGAAATGGCTGACACGGGTTGGAATTCCGGAGCAAGCGCACAAATATCCTGGTCAGCTTTCAGGTGGACAGCAACAGCGTGTTGCTATTGCCCGGGCATTGGCCATGGAGCCGAAAATTATGTTGTTTGATGAGCCGACTTCGGCTCTGGATCCGGAGATGATCAAGGAAGTTTTGGACGTGATGCGAGATTTGGCGCGAAGTGGTTATACCATTTTGGCGGTAACGCATGAGATGGGGTTTGCGCGTGAAGTGGCAGATCGGGTGATTTTCTTTGATGGTGGACAAATTGTGGAGCAGAATACGCCTGATCAGTTCTTTACGAATCCGAAACATGAGCGGACGAAGCTGTTCTTGTCGCAAATTTTGCATCACTAACGGGCAATAATTGTCTGTTTTGAAGAGGGCTTGTCGAAAGACAGGCTCTTTTTTTATGGTTGGTTAGGTTGGTTTAAATGTTGCTGTAATTCCTGAAAACTGGTTATTGTGGCAATGGTTTCCAGGAATGCTTTCAGGGAGGGGCTTTGGGCTCGTAGCTGGAGTACGGCTGGCCCGACGGGGTCACTACCGGATGCGCCGGGTTCGTCGGCATAGGAGCCGTAAAAAGCGAAGTAGGCCTGGTTTAGTTTGCGAATGTTGTAGCCGTTGGCAACAAAGTAGCGGCGGCGGGCTTCCATGTAGAATTCGGCGGCAACTATTTGGCCTTCGCTTAATAGACGATCAACGGTGATGCGGGTTTGGGCCATTTCGGCGCGGAAGTCGAATGTGGAAGGCTGGGGTGATTGCGTGGGCGGGGGGGATGTTGCGGCAGGTGGTGCGGGAAGGTGTTCGGGGTAGTATCGGGCAATGACCTGACGGCCGATTTCTGTGCCGACAATAGAGGCGGTGGTTTCATTGATTGTTCGCATTTCAGGGGTTTGGTTGTAGTAAAGACCAACGGGGTGGAGTGTGAGCCAGTGGTGTGCCCACTCGTGGGCAATTGTGTCGGCAAGCCAGTTGATGTTGCTGGATTCGAGTACCATAGCGGGGTAGATACCTAGCCCGCCAATGGGGACGACAAGGGCAGCACGGTTGAGTTGTTGTAAAACGGCCGTTTCCAGCGCATCCTTCTCCGCCACACTCATACCATGTCGCAACGGAATGCCATACAATCGATCAATCCGTTCTCGTGGTGACACAATCAGAATAGACGGCAGGGGTGTCATGTGCATCATCACGGGCGGCCATGTTATCCCGCCTACCGCCAACCCTTCTTCTGCCAACACAGTCGCAACTTGCTGCTGCAAAATAGCTTCTGCCAATGGCTGCAAGGTAGCCATCTCGGCTCTTTTTTCGGCCAATTCCGCCTGCAAATCAGCTGTGGCAACATCCGGATCGGCCGTTTCCGGGTCCGCAAAAACCGCTGCCATCTGCGCATCCAACTCACGCACCTCACCCACCAACGACAAAAATTGCAATACAATCTCCCGTTGTTGCGCCTCATCCAGATACAAATACCCCCCCGTCAACAACGCTTCCAGCTTCACCCCCAGCGCCTGAACCTCCCACCATACAAAATCAAACACATCAGAAGACACAAGCACCGACAACCGATACCGCTCATCCCGCAATACCGGTTGCGACCCACTCAAAACAATCAACAAAGCCACCGAAACCAACACCCAATCAATCCACCGTTGAAAACGTAACCAAACCACAGATGTCATCATCACCCTTCTTTGTCAGATAAAACAACCTATCTACTCCATGCCCCTTTCCTTAAATTTTTCCGCAAAACTCCAAAATACGCTATCATACAACCAATACAACCTGACAACATTCAGCAAAATCTTACTCATTCAGGGGGAAACAATGCGCTTTCTGGTAACTGGTGGTGCCGGATTTCTTGGTTCAGCACTAGCCAATCGGCTTGTCATGGAAGGACATCATGTCCATGTTCTCGACGACTTAAGCAATGGCAACCGTGCCTATTTACGACCAGAAGTCCAGTTCACCCAAGGAGATGTGGACAACATTCCCTTGCTCTGGTCACTCTTACATGAAGTAGATTGTGTCTATCATCTGGCAGCCAGAGTATCCGTAGCCCAATCCATTTTACATCCTCGTGATTACAATCGGGTTAATGTAGGCGGCACCGTCAGCCTGATGGAAGCCATGCGAGATACAGGAGTAAAACGGGTGGTATTCACCTCCTCCGGTGCCGTTTACGGCCGTCAAACTACCCAACCTGTCACTGAAGACATCCCTCCCGCTCCCGACTCCCCATACGCAGTTAGCAAATGGGCCGCAGAACGATACATTCACACAATCGGAGAATTGTGGCAAATCGAAACAGTTGCCTTGCGGATTTTCAACGCATATGGGCCACATCAAAGCCTGCCCATCTCCCATGCACCTGTTGTACCCCGCTTTTTGCAGCAAGCACTCACCGGTGGCTCCATCGTTGTCTTTGGAGATGGTCAACAAACACGAGACTTTGTTTACGTATCAGATGTTGTAGATGCGCTGGTACGGGCTGCGACTGCCAAGGGATGCAATCGTCATGTCATCAATATAGGCAGCGGTGTAGAAACCAGTATCCGTGACCTGGTCGCCGAAATTCAAAAAGCAACTGGTCGCTCCACAAATGTCATATTTAATCATAAGAAATCTGGTGGTGTACCACGACTGGTTGCCGATATTAGCCAGGCAAGGAAATTGCTGGGATTTAAGCCCAAAGTAGATTTGCGTGAGGGATTGCGAAGAATTCTGACAGAAGATGAGCGATTCCAACCAGAAATGAAGCAAACTCATTTATTAGGGTAAGTGTACGGCTTCATGTGTTCCGCAAATAAAAAACCGCAGGGTTTCTGCGGTTTTTGCATTTTTATTGCATTTTGCTTGAATGCCCTGGAGAGGACTCGAACCTCCACGCCCTTACGGGCACAGGCCCTCAACCTGCCGCGTATACCAATTCCGCCACCAGGGCATTTCGTTGAGTATTATAGCCAGACATGGCTAACTGTCAATTCCTGGCGAGAATATCTGGCCGCCATTTTGGGTCTTTAAAGCTGGGCCAATACGCGTCCGTTTTCTACTGTTACTATTTTGGATTGTTTGTTTTTTTGCCAGGAGGGGGTGAGTTGTACAACGGCCGTTGCCCACGTCAGCCCTGCCCCAAAACTGGCCAGTAACAACCTGTCATCTGGCTGAATTTTGCCACTTTCCAGCCCTTCGTAAATAGCCAGAGGAATTGAAGCAGCCGATGTGTTCGCATACCTGTCTATGTTAACATAAAATCGCTCAAGGGGAACATTCATATCACGCGCAGCAGCCTGAATGATTCGCAAATTTGCCTGGTGAGGCACAATCCAGTCAATATCATCCAGCGACAACCCGGCATCTGCCAGCACCCGCCGACTACTACGGCCAATCACTCGCGTGGCAAACTTGAATACTTCACGGCCGTTCATCCGAATATACTGCCGTCCTTCGGCAAAAGTGTTTGCCCCAAATGGTTCGGCCGATCCCCCCGCAGGGGCAATAATATGACAGGCGCCACTCCCATCTGACCCCAGCTCAAACCCTAAAATGCCCGATGGCTCTGTACCGGCTTGCATGACCACAGCCCCTGCGGCATCACCAAATAATACACAGGTAGCCCGATCCTCCCAGTCGATAAAACGACTAAGCAACTCGACACCAATTACCAGAATGTTGTTATATGCACCAGACCGTATAAACTGATCTGCTGTTGTCAGGGCATAAATGAAGCCTGTGCACCCTGTGACCACGACAAAGGCTGGCACGTTCTCAGCGCCCAGCATGTGCTGAACCTGGCTGGAAACTGGTGGTGTGAGATGATCGGGTGTAGATGTGGCAACGATGATCAGGTCCAAATCGTTAGGTTCTATCCCGGCATTGGCCAGGGCAATTTTGGCAGCGGCGACAGACATAGTGGCGGTGGTTTCATTGGGTGCAGCAATGTGTCGCTCGCGGATACCTGTGCGCTGCACAATCCATTCATTGCTTGTATCCAGTGTTTTTTCCAAATCAAAGTTAGTAATGACTTTTTCGGGCACATAAGCACCCCAGCCGACAAGACGGCCGTATCTTTCCTGCATTCCCTTTCTCCTTTCGTTGTTTCTTGTGGTAACACGCCTGCAGGCAAAATGTTACGATTTATACACAATTCTCACCAAATTGCGAATTTCCACGCAATTGCGGAGAAAAGAAAAGATGGGTAAAATATTTGCCGTTGGACAAAAACTGTTGATAATAAGGGCTCTTGAAGGAGGAGGGGAAGGGAGTTATGGAGCGGGGCATGGCGCCGAACCAGCCCCGCTCGTGGGTTTATATGTCACGTGGCGCAAGTGGGTATCCAGCTTGCGTCATTTTTATTTTTACCGATTTTGCCGCTGCCAGAGCGCGCCGGTTATGCCAAACAGAACAAGCAGCAATCCCCACAGCCAAACGGCCGTTTCCTGTGCCGATATGCGCACAGACCGCAACGAAATCGCCGTTGGATCATTTGCATCTGTATTCCCGGCAACGATTGGCGTGCCACCCAATTGGGCTGTTGTCAGCGAAACAGACAACTTTCGCGGCGAACCCGCCACCCCACTCACCCCAGACAACAAATTCCAGCAAGCCGCATCAGGTGCACAGGCTGTATCCGGCGCATTTGCCCCATTTAGAGCAAAGCCAAACAATTTGTTCGTGGTAAAGGTGTTATCACAAGCCGTATCACTACTAATGGGCACTTCTACCGTCCAGGTGCCAGATGCTCCCGGCAAAGTAAAGAAGTCATAGAAGTCCGAACAGGGTGTGCCCACAGCAGAGGCAGGCTGGCTAAAGGGCACGGCCGTTCCATGACTGACCACCACACCTGTCCCCGTACCACCACTGATAGCCGCCCCATCTGGCAACGTACCAGCCCCCCAGCTGACCACGAGCGCCCCCAGCCGATAGTCAAACGCATCAGTCTGCCCCACCGAACTGGACGTGGCCCCACTGCCCCACCAGTTATGACGGCCGTTCAGTACGCCCCCCGTCGTCACAATACCTGTGGTATAACTCAATACATTATTGGCATACGCCGTTAGCATCCCATTCGTAATACGCAGCGCCGTTATATGGTTCTGAATCGTATTTCCGGCCAGCGTCATTGTCCCATCATCTACGGCCACAGCGTCTGGCGTGTTCCCATCCAGCAAGGCATTGGTAATGGTAACCACCCCCGTACTATTCCGAATATGTACCGCCCCGCCTGAGTTTGCGGCCGTGTTATTCAACAACGAACCACCACGAATAACGGCCGTTCCCGAAGCCACATTCACCCCACCCCCATCATAATCTGCCACATTCTGACGAATCTCCCCGCCCTCCATAACCAAATTACCACTAAAAATATACACCCCACCCCCACCAAAATCCGTATTCGCCGTCGCGTGGTTATAAGCAATCAGACCACCCGTCTGCGTAAGTACCGCGCCCCCCTGCACCAGATACACCCCACCCCCATACGTCGCCGTGTTACTGACTATCTGTGTGCTACTCAACACCGCCCAGCCATTATTCACCAAAATTCCCGCACCCCGATATGCGCTATTATCCCGAATCACGCCACCAGCGAGCGTCGCCGATCCGGTGGCCACATAAATGCCACCACCAGGGAATCCGGTAGTTGCCGTAGCCGTGTTATCACGAATTTCCCCGCCAGATATGACAATACTGCCCTGATTGACATATACCCCACCCGCATTGACAGCCGTATTATTGCCAACCGTGCCCCCATTCAGAGAAAAGGAGGCGGTGCTACGCTGTACATACACCCCACCACCTGTTGTGGCCGTATTGGTCATAATTTGCCCGGAAAGAAGTGTGGCCGAACCACTGAAAATGTACACACCCCCGCCATTGGTGGCCGTGTTGTTGCTGATGATCGTGTCGGTAAAAACGGCCGTAGCCATATTCACATACACCCCACCCCCATTGCCGGTTATATTGCCATTACGCAATGTCACTCCGGTAATGGTCACCACGCTGTTGCTGTTCAACTCCAACACCCGATCTGCGCCATTGCCATCAATCACACTGCTGCCAGATCCAGCGCCCTGCAAGATAACATCCTGGCTAATCGTCAATTGTCCAGCTGTCAGCACAATCGTTCCCGCTGGCAGAGAAATCGTATCCAGACCTGCATCCCCTGCCGGGCAGGCATCAACGGCCGTATTGGTATTCGCCGCACTAATCGCTTCCCGCAACGAACAATCTCCGTCAGCATTCAGTTCGTCATCCAGCGTATCGACCGTCAGGGTAGCGGCATGAACAGCAGGGGCATTCATAAATCCCCAGAGAAACAACAACACCCCAAAAGCATACAACAAAGGAAGGAAAAATGATTTACGTGATGGGTTCATAATTTGTCTTGTCCTGTTAATGGCTTTCACAACACAAGCACTTTACCATCGGTGGCTTACAGCATTACTTTCTTTACTGGAATATCCCCTCCCAATAACCAAAAGGGGTGAAACGGCCGTTTTCCGACCAATTCACCCCTTCTTCAGCGTCCGTTACAGACCAAACCTGTTAATCAATCCGTGTCACAAACACCTTCAGCACAGCCCCATCCCAATCATGCACAGCCGACAAATCCCCATTCCCCATAATCCCTGGATGACGCATAATATATTGCGCCGGATAAGTATTCACAGCCACATTCTCATTCCCGTCAGGGTCTCCCGGCAAAGGCACAGGCCCCAACGCTGAACAAGGATCAACAATATCAGCACTTCGTTCCGTATTCTCTTCCGTGCCAGCATCATACCCTCTGGCCCGATAAACGGCCGTTCCGTGCCGTGGCAACCACACACCATCCAAACCGGCAAACCCATCATTCGTACAAATCAACATCCCCGCCAGCGACAACCGGTCACCCGGACGGGCCGCAATCTCAATCGTCACCGAATCAGCAAAATCCCCCACCGTCGTACCATGTCGCGTCAACGGCATCCCCACATCCACCACATCCGTCACCCCATGCGCGCCAGTCAACGCCGCCACCAGCAAACTCTGGTTTCCATCCTCCGCCAGCGCTTCAATCTCCGGCGAAGCCAGACCGCCAGCATGAAACATCGAAACATACGCCCGATGCGTCGCCACCACAGGGGGTGAAATCGGTTGTCCCGTTGCCAGATTCACAATAGTCACCCGATAATGGCGCAAACGCGGCTTCCGACCATCCTCATTACCGGCAGCCGCCACACTTCCCGTCGCTACCACCATCCCCAGCAACAACACCATCAGCCCCCACAAATGCGTCTTGCGTATCCTCTGTATCATCTCGTTATCCTCCGATTTATTATTTTGCCCGCGCCCACCAGGCAACGGACAGCTTGTAACCAACATCGGCAGAATAATGCGAATTTATTGCCAACACGTTGCAAATCAGTTACAAATCTGTTGTGACTTTCTTGTGAATTGCTTACAACAACGGCCGTTTCCGACACCACCCACACCACCAATGAAAACAGAATACACCAGCATCCTGCCCACACACGACCAGAAAAACGGCACACCTGCTTTTGTGAGAGATAAAAATGACTCGAAAGCTCATCCTTGCCATCCTGTTACTGATAACAACAGCGTGCAGTCGCCCTGATCCCACGCCCGCCATTCCCTCGCCGCCCCCCCTGTCACCGGCAGCACCGGAAATTGTACAGCCAACCACCACAGACACGGCCGTTTCCGCACTCCCCACCACCC
>RFGV01000171.1 GCA_003696605.1 Chloroflexota bacterium
ATATACAACTGTTCGGATTTGGAAATTTGGCCCGAATGGCTGATAGCGGGGAGCATGGATTTCTTATCTCCGTCTATTTAACAACAAACCATCTGTACAGTTGTCACAATTAAGATATAGGCATGACGCTTACCCAGCAATTCCTTCTCGTTTCCATACTACCGCTTGCGTTTTTGGTGATGGCCATTTATTTATGGCGGCAAGGGCCTCAACAACGGCCGATTCGCCTGTATTGGTCTCTCACACTTGTTTTGTGTGCCATTTGGGCCAGCAGCGTTCTCCGTTTTTATGGGGGCGTTACTTTTTCTGTACCCCTTGTCTTCACATGGGGAATTATTGGCAGATATGCTTTTAGTCTGGCCGCATTGGGAGTGCTGGTTGCCACAGTAACACACCTTCACATTCACAATGGGTTTGAACGTGTCGCCATTGCCTTCAATTGTCTCTTGCTGGCCACGACTATTCTGCTAGACCCGGCTATTTGGCCTTATAAAATTCCTTCCTTTCAGATTGTGTCTTATACAGTACGACAATTTGATTTGTGGGCTGCAGTTTGGATTGCTTCGTGGCTAATGGCTATTCTGTCTGCCTGGTTGCTTACACAGCAAATCAGAAACAGCAGCGAACGCTCTTATTTGCATATTCAGATTCAGTACTGGCTACTGATGCTGACGCTGTTCTGGATTGGGGGTGGGTTTGCTTCTGTGCAACAACCGGGACAACCTGTGTGGCAAGAGGCAGGGGTGTTGATTATTACTCTGGCAATGGCTATCGGTACGTTTGGCATTGCCAAGACACAGTTGCCAGAGTTGCGTCTTACTATCGGCCGTATTTTGAGTAGTTTGTCGGGCTCGCTGATTCTTTTTGGGCTCACCTGGCTGGCGTTGTCTTTTGTGGTTAGTACGGTACAAGGGCTGCCAGCGGGCGCCAATGCGGAGTTAATCCTGATTGTGGCAGCGGCGTTGTTTGCTGGGGTGTTTACCTGGTCGTATCGATGGGTCAATCGGCTGACGCGCCGCATATTTTTGCCTGCAGTTACCCGCCGTGAGGAGGTGCTGGCGAATTTTACCGAAGTGATTGGTAATTTGCCGGAGCCTGCCCAGTTGGGTAAGTTGTTTTTGCGGGTGGTGCAATCTACGCTGGCTACAGATGAGGCAATCTTGTTTGTGGCAGAAGATGGGCCAAAAGGGCAGTTGATTTTACGGCCGTTAGCCAGTCTGGATGATGTTTTGCCAGAAACGGCCGATTTTAGCGGTCAGAGTCCTTTCACCCAACATCTGCGCGACTTTCCTGTTCCGTTAGCTTACGAAGATATCACCACCACCCCCTACTTTGACGAAATGCCAGCACAAGAACGGGAGATTCTGGCTAAATGGAATCGGGTGTTATTCATGCCGCTACATGCTGGCAAAAGCCTGGTTGGCTTGTTGGCTCTGGGGGCAAGATTTGCCAGTGAGCCATACCGCCGGGAAGACCTGGATACTTTACAATCGTTGGCAACACAGATTAGCCCGTTGCTGGCACAAGCACAAAACTTGATGAGTTTGCGGGCTATTAATGATTATGTATTTCAGCTTAACCAATCCCTGGCACGAGAAAAACAATACCTGAAGGAATTATCCGACTTGTACGGCCGTTTCATTAACCTGATCTCACCTGAACTAAGACGGCCGTTTGCCGACATCGAACAACAAATCCAGCAACTCCAGGAAAGCGAAACCACCGATCCCATGCAACATCACCAGCTTCACACAATTCGCCGCCAAATCGAAGCCATCAAATCCCCCATTGACAACCTCATCACACTCTCCGGGCGCTTACAACGCCATGCCAACTTCCATTTTGAACTGGTACACCTCAATGAAATCACCCATAACGTGGTACGCAGCCTGGAAAAAATGGCAGACGCCCGTAACGTCACCATCCACTTCAATCCACACACCCCCTTGCCCGCCATCCTTGCCGACGAAACCCAACTGCGTGAAGCCATCTATCACATTCTGCACAATGCCATCAAATTCAATAAAATCGGCGGTTCTGTTCGGCTGGAGTGTGGCATTTCTGGGAATGAGCTTTGCCTTTCTATCAAAGATACTGGCGTTGGCATTCCTGAAGAACGGCTAAAAAATATTTGGGACAGTTTTGTGCGCCTCAGCCATAATGGCGCCGGACGTGGCAGCGGGCTGGGGCTGGCACTGGCCCGGTTCATTGTTATGGCCCACGGTGGCCGAATTAATGTAGAAAGTGAATATGGCGCAGGAAGCACATTTTACATTTTCTTGCCGCTGGTATTTGAAGATTAGCAAGTGACGTATTTGGGTAATTTAATCGGTGTCTATTAGTTTTACCACCCCGCTGGCGTTACTTTTACTCCTGTTTGTGCCGTACTTTATTTGGACAAGCCAGCCAAATCGGCACAAAACGGCCGTTTTCCGTTGGCGCGACTGGGCTATCCTTGGCCTTCGCTTGCTCATCATCCTGCTCCTCATCCTCAGCCTGGCCGGCGCCCAAGCCGTCCGTGCCGCCGACACCCTGGCCGTCGTCTTCCTGATAGACGCATCCGACTCCATCAGCCCAGACCAGTTCGCTCAGGCCGAAGAATACGTGCGCACAGCCATTGAAAGCATGGGACCCAACGACCAGGCTGCTGTTATCCTCTTTGGTGCCAATGCCCTGGTAGAACGACCAATGAGTGGCCTGGCTGAACTGGCTCCCATCCAGTCTGTCCCCCAAAAGCTACATACCGACATTGCCGAAGCCATTCGTCTCGGCCTGGCTCTCTTTCCTGCTGGTAGTGCACACCGTATGGTCATTCTTAGCGATGGCACAGCCACGATTGGCGATACGCGCACAGCGGCTCGCCTGGCTGCTGCCGCCAATGTAGAAATTGACTACGTGCTGCTAGAACGGCCGTCTATCACCACCGAAGTTTTACTCACCCAAGTCAACGCCCCAACACTGGTCCGCCAGGGAGAAACCTTCCGCATAGAAATAACGGCCGAAAGCACCACCAATACCACCGCCACCCTGCGTATTCTCACTGATAACGGCATCGTTTACGAAGACACCGTCCAGCTAAACACCGGCGCCAACAAATTCGCCGTACGCCTGCGTGCCAGCGAACAAGAATTCACCCGCTATCGAATCCAGCTTGTCCCCACAGACGATACCTACTTCCAGAACAACGAACTTTCCGCCTTCACCGAAATTATTGGACCACCTCGCATCCTCATTGTGGCCAACGACAGCACAGTGGCCGACGATGGCACCCCCCAACCGCCAGAAGCCGCCCAACTCAAACTTGCCCTGGAAGCAGCCGGGCTAACAGTGGACCAAACCACCCCAGCCGATCTGCCAGCCGGTCTGGATGATTTGAGTAATTATGCCAGCATTATTCTGGTTAACGTAAACGCCAAAAATTTATCACCCCGCAAAATGGAACTGCTACAAAGCTACGTGCGTGATTTGGGTGGTGGCCTCATTGCCATTGGTGGCCCTCAAAGTTATGGCATGGGGGGATATTTCCGCACTCCGCTGGAAGAAACGTTGCCTGTGGAAATGCAAATCAAGGATCAAGAACGTTTTCCTTCGGTAAGTATTGTCATTGTGATTGACCGCTCTGGCAGTATGGGCGCATCGGAAGGTGGAATCACCAAAATTCAATTGGCCGCGGAAGGGGCTGTGCGGGTGGTGGAGTTGTTGAATGATTTTGATGAGATTACGGTTATCCCGGTGGATACAGCACCGGACAATCCGATTGGACCGATATCGGCCAGAGAACGAGAAACGGCCATTGCGCAAATTCGCCGTATTGGTGCCGGGGGGGGCGGAATTTATGTGCGCACCGGGCTGGAAGCGGCAGCTCAGGCTTTGGAAAACAGTACGCATCAGGTCAAACACATTATTTTGCTGGCTGATGGGGCTGATTCGGAGCAAAAGGAAGGTGTCCCGGAGTTGATTCGTTCGCTGACGGAGGCAGGTGTCACGGTTTCTACGGTGAGTATTGGGAATGGACCGGATACACCCTGGCTGCAACAAATGGCGGAATTGGGTAACGGCCGTTTTCACTTTACCGATCGGGCTGCCAATTTGCCTCAAATTTTCACTCAGGAAACCACTTCTATTCAGCGCAGTTACCTGATCGAAGAGCGCTTTTTCCCCACGCTGGCTAATACCAGCCCTATTTTGGCTAATATTACGGCCGTGCCCCCGCTCTATGGGTATGTGGGCACTTCTCCCAAAGATACCGCTCGTGTTGTACTTACCACACACATGGGCGATCCGCTGCTGGCTGTGTGGCAATATGGGTTAGGGCGTGCCGTTGCCTGGACATCAGATGCAACTGGTCGGTGGGGCGTGGATTGGGTACGGTGGGAAGGATTTCCAACGTTTTGGGCACAAACAGTGCGCTGGACTATCTCGCAACGACGAGATACAACGCTGGAATCGGTTGTTACCTATGTGGATGAGACTGCCCGGCTGACAGTAGATGCCCGAGATGCAAACGGCCGTTTCCTGAACAACCTGACCATGCAGGCTAACGTCGTTGCCCCCGATGGCTCTGTGCAAAATCTCTTGCTCTCCCAAGTCGCTCCTGGTCGTTACGAAGCCAGCTTCTTGCCCACTGTAGAAGGTGCTTACTTCATTCGAGTCAGTGGTACATCTTCAGATTTTGACAACGAAGAGACAACAATTGGCCAAACAAGCGGCTGGGTGCTGGGATATTCACCAGAATATCAGCAGTTCCGCAGCAATCCGGAATTATTGGCCTCGCTGGCAGAGATGAGTGGCGGGAAGGATGTGTCGGCAGATGTAACGGCCGTTTTCAATCACGATCTTCCCGCCGATAACGTCTCACGCCCCATCTGGCCCTGGCTAATGACTTTAGCAGTTATCCTGCTCCCCCTAGACATTGCTCTACGCCGACTGGTCATCACCCGCCGAGATCTGCAGCGAGCCAGAGCAGCTATTTTGGGGCGCTGGCAAAAACAATCGGCTGCTCCCGCCACTCGCTCGGAACAAATGGCGCGCCTGTTCCAGGCCAAACAACGCTCAACACCCACCCGATCTCAGCCACCAACCACCAGCCAATCGTCTCGTATCCTGCGCCGCGATGCTGACCATCCTGAGCCAACCATATCGCAACCAGCAGCCACATCGGATGAAAAACGGCCGTCTTCACCACCCAAATCACCTAAACCAACCAGACCAACCACCCCACCCCAAAGCGGTACTCTGGCAGCCCGCCTGTTGGCCAAAAAACAAAATCAGCAAAAATCTGACGACTCCTAAAAACAAAACAAAAAATTGTGAAACACGCTCTAACGAGATATTATAAAGACACGATAAAAACACAAAAACAGGAATTCCATGAAAGGAAAAACCATCCTGGTTGTAGACGACGATCCCAATCTTTGTCACCTGATAGAAACAACCTTTTCACTAGCAGGGGCAAAAGTCTATACCGCCAATGATGGTCAAGAAGGCATCAAGGCATTTTATGACCATCGTCCAGATCTCGTTATCCTCGATATTCTGATGCCTGGCATTGATGGCTGGGAAGTTTGCCGCCAAATCCGCCTGGTTTCTAATGTTCCCATCATCATGCTCACAACGCTAAACAAAGACGAAGAAATTATCAAAGGGCTAGACTACGGCGCCGACCATTTCGTCACCAAGCCGTTCAGTACACAGGTGTTGCTGGCACGCGCTCGTGCCGCCTTGCGGCGCACCCAACTGGCATCCACTCCCGAATCCCGCACAGTTTATCAGGACGATTACTTGTTAATAGACTTGCCCAAGCGACAAGTTTTTGTGCGTGGTGAATCCGTCCGTCTCACCGCCACAGAATTCGATCTGCTTTCATATTTGTTCCTGAATGCCGGTCAGGTACTCACCTATCAACAAATCCTGGAGCAAATCTGGGGGTGGGAATACCGTGATAGCGTGGATTATGTGCATGTCTATATTTCTCACTTGCGTCGCAAACTGGAGGAAGACCCGCGAAATCCACGCTACTTGCTTACTGAGCACGGTGTTGGATACCGTTTTCAACCACAAAAATAAATGATTTTTCCTCAAAAATTATTTTTCCCTCTCTGGCAGTACTAAAGTACCAGGTATATATGCCTGTTTCTCCTGTTTTTAAGCAAATTTCAAGAAAATCTTTGGGGTAGTTTAAGAACGGCCGTTTATGATTTTAATCGGGCAAAAAGCACCAAAATCAATCAAATCATTCAG
>RFGV01000172.1 GCA_003696605.1 Chloroflexota bacterium
CCTGGCGCAACTGCTTATACTGTTGCCCGCTGGGCCATGCGCGGTTTTAGCCATGCCCTGCGCGCCGATCTGCATGGCACAAACATTGGTGTCACTCTTGTTGTGGCCGGCAAAGTCAGTTCTGCCTATTTTGAAAACAATCCGGGAACAGAAGAACGATTACCCAAAATCGGCCGTCTTTACCCCACCCTCACCCCCGAACAGGTTGCCGCCGCCATCGTCAAAGCCATCCAAAAAAACCGCCGGGAAATTATTATCCCATTTTCCCTTTATCTCACCTTCCAGCTTCACCGTTTCTTGCCGCGGCTGGTAGAATCTTTCGTTGTTCGCACTGGCTGGCAACGACCCAGCCTCTAGGCCAACTCTGCCCGCACCAGCCGGTAACGACGTCCTCGCCCTACCAGCATCGCCAAACAAAATACCGACGCCTGCACCAGCACAATCGTCGCTCCACTGGATACATCCACATAAAAGCTTAGATACATGCCTATCAGCCCTGTCAACACTCCCAAAACAGTGGAAAGGGCTATCATGCGGTGGAAGCTATCTGTCAACAAGCGGGCAGAAATAGCCGGAATAACCAGAGCTGCCGCAATCATTGTCACACCCAAAATCTGCATAGAAACAATTATGGTGGCAGCCAGTATCAGTGCAAACCAGGTTTCGACCCACCCAACTGGCACGCCATACACCTGAGCCACTTCCGCATCAAAGGTAGTGAAAAGCAATTGACGATACAGAAACAACACGACAAGCACAACAACGGCCGTTACGCCCCCAATCACCCATACATCTGCCGCACTGACGCCTAAAATATTGCCAAACAATGCCGCATCAAACGACTGAGTAAACC
The DNA here is from genome assembly GCA_003696605.1 of Chloroflexota bacterium. Lineage (GTDB taxonomy): Bacteria > Chloroflexota > Anaerolineae > Promineifilales > Promineifilaceae > J033. The sequence continues at coordinate 854 of RFGV01000172.1, forward strand.
GCCGATAGCGGGAAACCAGGGCGACACCCACAGCAAAACTGGCCGTCGTCACCACTCCAATTGCTGCATCCGCGTTAATTTGCGTCCGGCGTACCGTTTGGTTAATCAGCAACGCAGCCAAAAAACCCCAAACACCTGCCCCCATATAAAAATTCAACTGCATGACAAACGCCACAACAGCCCCCCCAAACACAGCGTGCGAAAGCCCATGACCAATATAACTCATTCCCCGCAATACAATATACACCCCAATAAGCCCACACAAGCCCCCCGTCAACACAGCTGCTGCCAGTCCGTTCCGAAAAAACTCAAACTGAAATGGCGTTAATAACACATCCATCTGTCAATCCTCTTCATCATGTCCTGGCCAGCCACCAGTTACCGGCTTTGGCACAACTTCCAAATAATGGTGGCGATGCGGCTTCTGATGCACAAAAATCAATCCATCCTGGCGAATGACTTGCATCTCAGCCTGATATGTTTGAGTCAAAATTGGCTCGGTAATTACTTTTTCTGGTGGTCCCTGGGCAATCACACACCGATTCAGGCAAACTATCCAGGGCACGTGCGCAGCCGCCATATTGAGATCGTGCGTAGTAAGAAGGATGGCCATACCCTGCCGATTCAGGTCGGCCAACAGGTGAAAGATGGTTTCGGCGCTGTGCATATCCACACCAGTAGTAGGTTCGTCCAGCACCAGGCACTCGGGCTGGGCAATGAGTGCACGTGCCAAAAAGACGCGCTGTTGCTGGCCACCAGAAAGATCGCGAATGTGCCGGTTGGCCAGATCGCCAATGCCAAGCTCCGCCAATAAACGACGTGCCTGTTTTCGTTCAGCGCGGCGAGGCCAGGGCCAGTGTGTGGTATGCCGGGTTAGTCCCATGAGGACAACTTCTTCGGCAGTAACGGGGAAGTTCCAGTCTACTGTTTCCAGTTGGGGCACATAGGCTACCCGCAAAGGCGGGGTCTGTCGTCGCCAGACTTGCCCATGATTGGGGGGGAGAAGTTGCAACATGAGTTTGAGCAGGGTAGTTTTGCCGGCGCCGCTGGGGCCCACCAGGGCAGCGAATTGGCCGGGGTGAAGGTGGAGATTGATTTGCTCCAGAATGGGTTGACGGCCGTATCCAAATGTGACATCTTTTAGTTCAATAATCGGTTGCATCGGTCTGCCTGCTTGTGACCCGGATAATGGGGGTTATTGCTTTTGGGAAACGGCCGTATCCGGTCCCGGAATATTCGCCGTATCCACCCCATCCATCAAAGACGGATCTCCCCCCAAAGCTTCCGCCATAATCCGCAGATCATACACCATCAAGCCAATATAAGAATGTTCAACATCCCCCGGCTCACCCGGCAAATCATCATCCCGCAGTGTATCCACATAACGCACCCCTGCCTCTCGTCCAATCTGCTCCAGCACCGATGATGGAAACACCTCCGACCCAAAAATCGCCGGCACCTTTTCTGCCTTTAACTGTGTAATCAAGGCTGCTACTTCTTGCGCCGACGGCTCAGAAAAATCAGCCGGTTGAATCGCGCCAATAATTGTGTAGCCATAACGGGGCGCAAAATAGGCAAAAGAATCATGGTATGTAAGCAGCTTGCGATTCTCTGGCGGAATACTGGCCGTCGTTGCCTGGATCGCTGCATCCAGTTGGGCAATTCGCTCACTAAACGCCTCATAATTTGCCTGGTAATCTGCCGCATGTGCCGGATCCAACTCGGCCAACTTTTGGTACACAATTTCTGCATACTTCAGCGCATACAGGGGATTTGTCCATAAATGCGGATTGGGGTTTCCTGCTTCTTTGGGAAAGGAAAAATCATAAACATACTCATCCGGCGAGATTGTTTGTTCTCCCAGCAAGATAATCTCTACCCCCTCTTTTTTATTGGCCTCTGCCAGTCTCAAGCTGGGAAGCTCCAGATTCAGGCCATTCATAAAGATCAGGTCAGCCTGGGAAATTGCAATCGCGTCGGATGGCGCTGGTTCAAAGGTGTGAGAATTTACACCCTCCGGAACAATGCCTGTTATCTGGATATGATTGCCACCAATGTTATAGACAATGTTGGTAATAGGAGATACAGTAGCCACAACACGCAAACGGCTATCGTCCTGACTGACATTCCCCCTGCATCCAACCAGTAATAGCCAAACCCACAACCATAACCATCGCTGCTGTTTCACAAAACCACCTCCTTCTCTTCCTTTGCCCCAAATTAATATGCTGGAATTATAACCAGCCCGCCTGGAATGGGCGATTTATGTTTGGGAGATGGAGAAGAGGGGTGCGGGATAGATGCATGGAAGGAGATGGTGTATTGCTGGGGGAATGTTATTAAATGGGCATTGGGATTAGTAATTGAGGGGCGTTTTTCAGCCCAGTGACGACGACACCTTTTTGCAGAACCGGGTGGTAAACGGCCGTCCACGGAAAACGTGTCATGAATTGGCGTATAACGGCCGTTACTATCCAGTGCGGAATCTTGCCACTCACAACCAGACCTCGCTGGCTACTCCCCGGCAAATCTGGCAGCGGCATTTCCTCCGGCTCGGTAATATCCAGATATTGCCCATGGGTCGCAATAGCCAGGTGGACGTAATTCCCTGTTTCGGTGACCTGTGTTTCCCACCCATCCTGAATTTCTGTGGCTGTAAATGGCAATACCGGCGGCTCCACCCAGCCCAACCGGGCATCCCACAACCAGAATGGAGCCGGCATAGATAGGCCAGCCAGTGCACCATAAATCCAGTTAGGAGCACGCCCATAGGCAGCCAGGGGTTTTCCCTGGGGAAGATAGTTCAGCAATTCAGGCAATTGTTCTGGCTGCCAGTTTTCATCAGTTGAACCAAGCGTACGTGCCAATCGCGGCAAGTCAAGGGTCAGTTCAACTGGTGCCTGACTCAGGTGAATGGTGGTGAGTTCTTCCTGAGTATAAGCAAAAAGTTGCGCCAGTTTGTCCAAAACGGCCGTTACGACTGGCCCCTCCGCCAGCTGGCCCCGCTCCAGCCCGGCCAACTCACCACAAATTATTGGTGATGCAGACGCCAGCCGATTCTCCCCTGCCAGACGGGATGTCAGACGAGCAATCACCGGAATACCCAATCGCTCCATACGTGCTTCCCACTCTGCCAGGTCACGGGCATAGGCATCATCATCACCTTGGTGCCCAACCAACAAAATTGCATGTGTACAATAGGCAAAAACCGCCTCCTGTTCCAAAGTCGGCCGTCCGCCCACATCAACCAGCAAAGGCAAATGCCGTTTTTGCAAAAAACCAGCCAGCATCTGGGTAAATGTCTCCGTAAATTCCCCTTTGCGTCGCAATCGCCGCACAAATTTTTGGTCGGCCTCATTACTCCAATCCCCTTCACCATCTGGAGTCGCCCGCAACACATAATGGGGCACCCCTCTTTGACGCAAATGATGGGTAAGGGAATAGACAAATACGCTTTTACCTGAGTGTGGCGGACCACCTATTAGGACAGCTGGAAAAGTTGTCATGGCAAATACCTCCTTGTTTTGTTGGCTGGCAGGCACATTGTCCTTTTTCTTATTCTCTGTTAATATATCGAGTGTCAGTTGCTCCGACTAGATATTTGGTAATTAAGAGCTTGTTGTGATTTCTAAAACAACATCACTCATTTGCACACTAGGGGGCCAACCTCAAGTTGTTACATTTGCTCTGGATGCTTTGTTGGATCAGGGAACTGCTCTTTCTGAAGTTATTGTTCTCCATTTTTCCCCGCCAAATGAACGATTAAGACATTCCCTGCAAAAACTGCGGGCTGAGTTTGCTGCTGGTCGGTATGAAGCAAAGGCGGTACACCTGGTTTTGTATCCGCTGCGTACCGAAAAACGGCCGATTCCAGACATCCACGACGAAGCCGATGCCAATGCTGCCTGGGAAGTTATCAACCAATTGTTCATTGATCTGAAAAACCAACACCATACATTACACGTCTGTATCAGCGGTGGGCGACGTATTTTGGGACTCCTCACCATGTCGGCGGCGATGCTCCATTTTGGGCATCAGGATGTATTGTGGCATATGTACACGCCCCGCGATGTACGTCTGGCAGCGAATGAAGGGGCAATCATGCACTTGCCACCTGATGTCAATTTTCGGTTGATTCGCGTACCCATGATGCCCTGGGGAAGTTACTTTCCGGCACTGCGGCAACTGGCACGGCCGTTTCCCGACACAACTGATGTATTGGCCGCCCCCCGCCAACTCCTGGACGAGGTAGACCGGCAACATTGTCTGGCCGTTATCCAACGATTGACCGGACGCCAACAGGATGTGCTGCGGGCATTTGCCGCCGGCCTGAATCCCCAAGAAGTCGCCGACCACCTTTCTATTTCGATTAAAACCGTTGACTCTCATAAAACCGTGATTCTCAGTGAATGTCGTAATGCATGGAATATTCCGGAAAACGGCCGTCTTGACTATCGTTTCCTGGTCGAAAAATTCTCATCCTTCTTCCAACAACAAAAATAAGTATCGGCATGAGACAAGAGGCACTCCCCATGCCGATACCATTCCCAAACTGGCCGAGTTGTTAATCAGTCTGGGAAAAGTTTATATCCATTACCAATTTGTGTAATCAGAAAAGACTCTGAAAATTATCAGAATCTGTTTCTGAAGATTTGTTCCTTCCAATTTCATATACTCAACAAACAGGGAAACGGTTCATTAGTAAACAAAGG
>RFGV01000173.1 GCA_003696605.1 Chloroflexota bacterium
AGAAGCTTCAGGTTCAAACGCCACTGTCATCGCTGGCGGCAGTGCTTCATCGTCGCTGACTGCTGTCGATACCGTCGATGTCGGCACTCAAATTGGCGCGCAATCCGCCATCGATATCATTGACGCGGCCATTGGTGCAGTGGATAGCATCCGTGCAGGGCTTGGTGCTGTTCAAAACCGCTTGAGCTCCACCATCTCAAACCTGCAAAGCGTGGTGGAAAATGTTTCAGCGTCACGTTCACGCATTCGGGATGCCGACTTCGCCGCCGAAACCGCTGAGCTCAGCAAAAACCAAATCCTGCAACAAGCTGGCTTGTCCGTCCTCGCGCAGGCCAATGCGTCCACCCAAGGGGTATTGCAATTGTTGCAAGGCTAAAAAAATCAAAGGGGTCAGCGCGCTGACCCCTTTGAAATCCGCAAATCAGGTGTTCCCGGCACCTGATGCGAGTGGGTGACAACACCCATGCCTGGAAACCCATCATGGCATTAAATAGGCATTTCAGGCATTTATCATATGCACATATTGTGCCAATTCACATCTTTTGTGCATATATCGACACCTCCCTGTCACAACCGCAACCCGAAAAAATTTTCTAAAGAAGCGAATCACCTTGCCGATATCTTGAGTTGACGGCATTCAAATGTTCCCGGCATTTGGCTGTCGTCAAGCAACCTTTGTAAGTGTCAACTGGTGACACATCAAAGCAATAGGAGACCCATCATGGCAAACACAATTGCAACCAATGTGGCGTCGATCACCGCCCAAAGAAATCTTTTTAAAACTGGAGAAGCGCTGTCGGTCAGTTTTCAACGGCTGTCCTCCGGCCTTCGCATCAATAGCGCACGCGACGATGCGGCCGGACTGCAAATTTCAAACAAACTGACGAGTCAGATCAATGGCCTAACAGTGGCTATCCGAAATGCCAACGACGGCATTTCGCTAGCCCAAACGGCGGAAGGCGCACTGCAAGAAAGCACCAATATTTTGCAGCGGATGCGCGATTTGGCCATTCAGTCGGCCAACGGCAGCAACTCCTCCTCCGAACGTGCGGCGCTTCAGCAAGAAGTGGCGCAACTCAAGCAAGAGCTGAATCGTATCGCCGACACCACAGCCTTTGGTGGTCGCAAGCTACTGG
>RFGV01000174.1 GCA_003696605.1 Chloroflexota bacterium
CGCTTGCACTCATATTAAAAAGGTGTATAATGGCCGGTGGTAAAGATTGTACAAAATCCCACAAATTGTTACTAAATTACGTGATACAATAAATAAAGAGGAAGCAAGATGATCGGCGCAATGACGCTCTATCGTTCAACAATTGGCCGAAAGGTGATTATGGCCGTTACCGGTTTGATTGGGATTGGCTTTGTCATCTTTCACATGTACGGTAACCTTAAAGTTTTTGGGTTTATGGGTGGCCCCTCTTATTTTAATGAGTACGCCGAAGCTCTACGTTCATTTGGCGAGCCGATTTTTGGGCATACGCATCTGCTCTGGGTGGCCCGCCTTATATTGTTGGGGGCTGTGGTGTTGCATGTCTGGGCTGCCTGGTCGTTATATCAGGATAGCCGCCAGGCCAGAACAACCAGATATGTCATGCACACCAAAGTGCAGGCGAACCTGGCTTCGTTATACATGCGCCTGGGCGGGGTAATATTGCTTATATTTATTATTTTTCACCTGATGCACTTCACCTGGGGCATCCCCGGCATTCACCCGAATTTTATTCCGGGTGATGTTTACCACAACCTTGTGGTGGGGTTCCAATCATACTTTTACCTGCCGGCCATATTTTATCTTGTCGCTATGGTAGCGCTTGGTTTTCACCTTTACCACGGCACCTGGAGCCTCTTCCAAACACTTGGTTTTAACAACAAAACGTACACCAGGCTGCTGCGGGCCTTGAGTTGGGTTGTGGCCGTGGTGGTCACAATTGGCTTTGCTATCGTGCCCATCGCCGTGATGCTTGGCATTGTGAGTTAAGTAAACAAGAGGTTATTATTATGGCAACAGAGACACAACCAACGGTTCAAATAAGTTCAATACCGGCCTTTACCGAAGCTACGTTGGATGCAAAGATACCCGATGGCCCTATTCAGGAGAAGTGGGATCGGTATCGCTTCGAAATGAAGCTGGTTAACCCGGCCAACAAGCGCAAATTTAATATCATCGTGGTCGGTTCCGGGCTGGCCGGCGCTTCGGCCGCGGCCACGATGGCCGAAATGGGCTACAACGTCGATTGCTTCTGCTATCAAGACAGCGCCCGGCGCGCCCAC
>RFGV01000175.1 GCA_003696605.1 Chloroflexota bacterium
GGGAAAATGAGGAGTGGTGGCTGGTGGAAACGCCTGATGGCTCTGTGAAGGGGTGGGTAGAGGCGGTTTTAGTGAAGGAATCACCAGAGCGGGAGTTTTTGATTAATGGGGGCCTGGGGCATGAGCACTGAGCGACTGGAGGAGATGCGCCGACTGCTGCTGGCAGCGTATGCGGAGGGGGGTATGTGGGGTATTGGGGCACCAGAACGGCCGTTGCCGGACGGCCTTGCACGGGGCAGCGAGACACACCTGGCCTTTCTGACGCTTGTTTTTGCTATTAGCGGTGGCCGGAATCCGGTTCAACTCTGGGCAGCAGCACGAGATACATTTCAGGCAGATCCGGAGTTGTTTAATCCAACCTTTCTGGCTTACGCCACCCCGAAAATGCTTATCTCTCGTTTAACAGCTTATAGCCTGATACGCAAACCCCACAGCGAGTCTGTGGTGTGGCAACGGATTGGACAGGCGCTGGTTATGCGGGCGGGGGGATTGGTGCGGCAACTGGTAGAAGCACAAGGCAGGGAAGGGAATCGTCTGTTGGCTTATTTGCAGCAGAACAAAACAACTTTTCCGGTGCTTTCTGGCAGGCAAACAGCACCTCGCTGGATTTATGGTCTGGCTTTTGCGGGGGATGTGGAAATAACTGGCGCGGACGGTTTGCCAGTGCCGGTGTCGCCTGCGGTACGGCAGGCAATGAGAAATCTGGATGTGGCAGGTGATCGGGTGACAACGGCCGTTTTTGGGCCGCTGGATCTATTGGGACGATACGGATGTCGAAAGCGGGCTCAGTCAGCGACTCTCTGTCCAGTTGCTGATAGCTGTCCGGTTGCTCGGTTTTGTCGGTATGGTTATCAAGCAGAAACTCTATAACAATAGCTTTGACGGTGCAAGTCCAGCCCGTTACAATGAAATTAATTACACGAAGGCAGGTTGATCATCAAAGGATAGAACCGTGTCTACAATTAAGAAAAAAAACCTTTCTCTGCATCAGGTACACAAACCAAAATTTGATGTTTACCATCAACTTGTAATTGTCCAATGGGCACTCCCTCTTATTCTGGTGCTCATCGTTTTTGTGTATGAAACCGGAGAACACATCATCAGCAAACGAGAAATCCCCTTATCATCCAATTTTCTGGCCGAAACTATCTTCTTTGGAATAATGGGGCCAACAGCTGTGTGGATTGTTCTTTGGTGGATCCGCAAACAATGGATAGCTCACGAAAGGGACAAACAGGTGCTGCAACACACTTACGAACAACTAGCTCGTTCTCAGGCACATCTAAATATTCTACACACTCAACGGGGAGAGCTCCTCAACCGGCTCATGACTGTTCAAGAAGAAGAACGCCGCTACCTTGCCAGAGAATTACATGATGAATTGGGTCAGTTATTAACCGGTCTTGACCTGAACCTGAAACTTTGTCAAAATGCTTTGCCAGAAGATTTGCATACAGCACTTCAATATCTAACACAGGCACGCCAGCTAGTTCAGAACAGCATTGAACAATCCCATCAACTTGTTTCTCAATTGCGACCAACAGCTCTAGATGATCTGGGGTTGGTTTCGGCTATTCAGGATGAAATTCGTGCCAGATTACAACCAGGCGGTTTAAAAGCCAGCTTACACGTTGAAGGATTAAAAGAGCGATTACAGCCAAGTCAAGAAATTGCTGTATTTCGAATTGTACAAGAAGCCTTTACCAACATTTTGCGACATGCACACGCTCAGCATGTGTGGATAAATATCAGAGAAGATGGGAAGCAACTAGAAGTATTGATTGAAGATGATGGGATAGGCATACCAAACACTTTAGAAGGTAATCCACAAAAACGGACTTTCGGTTTACTAGGTATGAAAGAACGTGCCGAAGCACTAAACGGCCGTGTTGAATTGCATCGCCGGCAGCCCAAAGGAACTTGTGTCAAAATTCTTATTCCACTTGAGAGTTCTTCAAATGACTAATCAACCTATCAAAATACTGATTGTGGAAGATCATACCATTGTGCGCCAGGGATTACGGCTTTTGCTAGAATCTCAACCTGATATTACTGTGGTTGCCGAAGCAGAAAACGGCCGTGAAGCAATTCTTGCCGCCCAAAAATACAAACCCGATGTCATTTTAATGGATATTTCCATGCCTGATATGAATGGACTGGAAGCTACAGAAACCATTCATAAAATACACCCGCAAACAAAAATCCTCATATTAACCATGCATAAAAGTGACGAATATTTTTTCCGGGCATTGGAAGTAGGAGCCTCTGGTTATCTATTAAAAAAAGTAGCCACAGAAGAACTCATTCAAGCAGTTCGTACAGTAGCTGCTGGTCACGCCTACCTTTATCCCTCTTTAGCTAATCGTTTGGTAGAAGATTTTCGTCAGCGCAAACACAGCTCGCAAGTCACTTCCGGCTTGGCCGCTCTTTCAGAACGAGAAAAAGAAGTTTTTCTGCTACTGGCTCAAGGTAAAACCAATCAACAAATTGCCGATGAATTAGTTATCAGTCCAAGCACAGTACAAACATATCGTACACGTATTATGGAAAAACTGTCACTAGAATCGACAGTTGACTTAATTCGCTATGCAATTCGTCATGGGTTGATCGAACCATAAACCTTCCCCCCTTGTCATTTTTTACACGACACAATTTGGCAATTTTTATAGACTAAAATCCTGTTTTGCACGACAGACAAAATACCCCACCCAATATATGCTGTCTTCATGAGGAGCAGTTCTATTATGTGGGGAAATCCTATTTTAGTCGTGTGGCAAAACGCCCTCTTTCGTTCGTCTGTGGAAGCCATTTTAAGCGAAGCAGGATTATCTTTCACCTCTGCCCCATTACAAAAGCTCTCTGATTTATCAAAATCTCACAGGCAATATAAGACTGTTATTTTGGAAGGTTCACACAGAGAAGCGTCCGCTTTTTTAGGAGTATTTGAACCACCAATACAGATCTTGGCATTCACGCTGAATGATGACCACCTGTATTTGTTTCAAAGCAAAGTGTGTAAAGGTCTCGACAAAAAATTACTGATTGCCCAAGTTTTTAATGACATCAATAAAGAGGAAGGGTCATGAGTGAAACAAGGGATCGCCGACTGCTACTGTGGAGTGGTGCAGTTTTAACAATAGTTGTCATTATAACTGGTCTGGCGCTGGTACAAATTGAGCCTGAAGATGAAACAAAAATAAACCAAACGGCCGTTACCTTGCCATTTAGCCACGAAGTTCACACCCAAAAAGCAGAAATTGACTGTTTATTTTGTCACTCCAGTGCATTGCGTGCACCACAAGCCACCCTCCCCTCACTAAACAAGTGCATGATTTGTCACAGTTCCATCACCGTAGAAGACGACAATGCTCGCCAAAACATCGAACAATTAAAGCAAGCCTATGAAAACGGCTGGCGTGTGCAATGGCCTGATGTCTATAGACAGCCTGACTTTGTCTATTTTAGCCATCGCGCTCATGTCAATAATGGCGTCTCTTGTCAAAAATGTCATGGAGACGTGCAAAACATGACTTTGGTGGAAAAAGTTGTCGATATGGACATGGGTTTCTGTCTCGATTGTCACCAAGAACAACCAGAAGCAGACATTCCCCGACTGATCGATTGTGCAACCTGCCATAAGTAAAGGAGAGCAAACAATATGTCCTCGTATGAACTTTCACGGCGCGAATTCTTGAAATTAAGTGGTTTGGGAGCAACAGCCGCTCTGATCAGCGGGTGCACGGCTAACCTACAAAAAACTGTTTGGATGGAGCCGTATGTAACACCACCAGAAGAAACTTTACCAGGAGAGGATTTTTGGTTTGCAAGTACATGTCGTATGTGCCCGGCTGGTTGTGGCATTGTGGTTCGAACAAGTAATGGTCGCGCTCGCAAAATAGAAGGAAATGCCTCTCATCCCCTAAATCAAGGCAAGTTGTGTGCGAGAGGGCAAGCCGGATTGCAATTACTCTACCATCCAGACCGGTTGACTCAAGTTTTGAAACGAACTGGTGAGCGCGGTAGTAAGCAGTGGGGAACAACAAGCTGGGAGCAAATTGTGGATGAGATCGCTGCAGAATTGGCAAATATGTCATCGGAACGTGTTGCATTCTTAACGGGCAGATTGCCAGATTATCAGGCGATGCTTGTTTCCCGTTTTATGGATGGGTTGGGAGGGGAAAAGCCGATTGTTTATGATGCCCAATCTGTTTTAGATGGGTATGTGCTACTTCAGGCTGCAACTCAAGCGATGTTTGATGATAAGCGACTACCTGTTTTTGATATTGCTCAAGCAGATGTCGTCTTTGGTTTCGGTGCCAATTTTCTGGAAACATGGCTTTCCCCCGTCGCCTATGGTTTGGCTTATGGTGCTATGCGTAGCCAAAGTGGGATAAGGGGCACAATGGTTTCTTTTGAACCTCGTATGTCTATGACAGCAGCTAATTCTGACCGGTGGATTCCTGTCCCTGCTGGTTATGAGGGATTGGTTGCATTGGCTCTGGGAAAAATTATTGTGGATGAGCGATTGGGGCATGATGGTGTAGCAGATAAATATCGAGCACTCTATAAAAAAGCTGATGTAGGGGCAATTGCTGAACAAAGTGGTATATCAGTCGAGCAGCTACGAAAGTTAGCTCATCTTTTTGCTACAGCTCATCATCCTATTGCTGTTCCGGGTGGTGTGTTGGCAGGACAGTTGAATGGGCTGGATGCTATTAAGGCTGTTACAGCTCTTAATTTGATTGTTGGTCACACGGGGGATCATGGCGCTATTTTTCTTTCACCTGCGCCCCCATCCCGGGATCTTATGCAATTTTCCCCGTCTTCTTTTTCAGAGATGATAAATCTGATTGAACGTATGAAAGCGGGTAAGGTTGATGTTTTGTTTGTTTTAGGGGCTAATCCGGTTTATGAAATACCAGAAGTGTTGGGGTTTGTGGATGGCTTGGCTAAGGTAAAACGAGTCATTTCGTTTGCAGTTATACCTGATGAGACAACGGCCGTTTCGGATATCGTTTTACCAGCCCACACTTATCTGGAAACCTGGGGGTATGAACTTCCTAATCCCGGCAAACAACAACTTATTGTTAGTGCGCAACAACCAATAGTCAGACCACTGTACGATACTCGCGATCCGGGCGATGTATTATTAGCCCTGGCTGACAAATTGGGTGGTCAAGTAGCCAGACGTCTACCCTGGCCCAATCTGGTAACTTTTATCCAAACTCGTTTAACCTCCCTACAAATACTTTCTGGAAATATTACAGCAAACGATGCTGAGACCTTTTGGATTCATTGGTTACAGTCTGGCGGTTGGTGGTCACAAGATACAGTTTGGGAATCACCTAACCCTACAGAATCTTTCTTGAATACTCCCCTACAAGTAAACGAACCAACGTTTGATGGCGATGCGGAAAAATTTCCGCTTCAGTTATTACCTGTAGCTTCGGTGGCATTTGGAGACGGCCGTCATGCCAGTTTACCCTGGTTACAAGAAATGCCAGATCCCACGACAACTGTATCATGGGACACATGGGTAGAAATCAACCCCCAAACAGCTGCTTCTTTGGACATTCAAGACAGCGACATTGTCAAGATTCGTTCTCCATATGGGGAAATTGAAGCAGTCGCTTACCTATATCCAGGTATTCATCCAAACGTGATCGCTGTACCTGTCGGTCAGGGACATACCGAATTGGGACGCTGGGCTCAAAACCGAGGTGCTAACGTATGGCGCATTCTATCACCCCAAACTGAACCAGAGACTGGGCAGTTAGCCTGGGCGGCAACACGCGTAAAAGTAGAAGCAACAACAAAAAGACGTCTGTTACCACGCCTGGAAAGCAACATTGGTGTTGACAGAGCACGCGAAAAAGGCCACTTGCCGGGCTAGGTGATTAAAAGAAACCTGATGGAGAAATACTATGAGCAAGTACGAGCATCATTGGACAATGATTGTCGATCTCGACAAATGTACAGGGTGTCAAGCATGTGTCATTGCATGTCAGGCCGAAAATAATATTCCGGTTGTTGGTGAAGATGAAATTCGCAAAGGGCGTGGTATGCAATGGTTACGCATTGAGCGGTATTGGGAAGGGGAATACCCCAACATACGCGCCAGATTTATACCGCTGATGTGCCAACAATGTGAAAACGCCCCCTGTGAACCTGTTTGTCCGGTCTTTGCTACGTATCACAGTGAAGTAGATGGCATCAATGTGCAGGTCTATAACCGTTGTATTGGAACACGTTATTGTGCCAACAACTGTCCATATATTGCCCGTATGTTTAATTGGTTTGACCCCCAGTTTCCAGAACCCTTGAATGAGCAACTAAATCCGGATGTTACTGTCCGGCAGCGGGGCATTATGGAGAAATGCACATTTTGCATTCAGCGTATCCGACGCGCCCGCGAAACGGCCGAAGCTGAAGGTCGCTCAATACGCGATGGCGAGGTTCAACCCGCTTGTGGACAAGCTTGCCCAACAAATGCCATCATCTTCGGAGATCTCAATGACCCCAACAGCCAGGTTTCCAGATTGGCTGCCAATCGTCGTGGATTTCGTTTGTTGGAAGAACTCGGAACGGAACCAGCAGTAATTTACTTAAAGGGAGGCGAATCCAATGTTATCTGAAAAAACGGCCGTTACACAGTCCGAAAACTATTGGCGCAAACACCTTATGCTCGATCCTCGCCCCGTGCGTGAAATGAATCAAATGATCCTGACCGCCATGACAACAGTCAATAAGCGATATTGGATAACAGTCACCACCCTTACTTTATTCGTAACAATCGGACTGATCGGCGCATGGGGGTATCAGATTTTCAACGGCATGGGAGTAGCAGGTATTCGTCGTCCTGTTTACTGGGGTGTTTATATCACCAACTTCGTCTTCTGGATCGGTATCAGCCACTCCGGCACATTCGTCTCCGCTATTTTGCGAGTTTTCAAAGCGGAATTCCGACGCCCCATAACCAGAGCCTCCGAACTCATGACCACTTTTGCCCTCACCGTAGCTGGATTATATCCACTTATCCACCTGGGACGTACCTGGCGATTCTATTGGATGATTCCGTATCCAAACCAACGTCAACTCTGGCCAAACTTCCACTCACCACTAATGTGGGACATGCTAGCCATATTCACTTATCTCATTGGCAGCACACTCTATTTATACCTCCCTCTCATTCCTGATTTTGCAATGGCACGAGATCGCACCACTGGTTGGCGACATCGAATTTATCGCATATTAGCATTGGGTTGGCGCGGCAGCGAATCTGAATGGCACCATCTCAAACAAGCCATTACCATCTTCGCCTTTGCCATTATCCCCGTTATGTTTTCAGTTCACACAATTGTGGCCTGGGATTTTGGCATGACAATGGTTCCCGGTTGGCATAGTTCTATCTTTGGGCCTTATTTTGTCGTTGGCGCCATATTCTCCGGTGTTTCGGCTGTAGCTACTGTCTTGATCATTTTGCGCAAAACAATGCAACTTGACTACTTCTTGCGCGAAGAGCATTTTGATGCAATTGGCAAACTGGTTCTGGTTTTCTCATTTGCCTGGACCTATTTCTTCTTTGCAGATTATTTAACTGAATGGTATGGGGGAGAAGCAGTTGGGAAAGAGCTTTTAACACTTCAGGCACGCGGGCCCATTGCACCATTGTGGTACATCATGCTCATTACCAACATTCTTGTACCCTGGCTAACCCTTTGGAATAGAAAAATCCGCACCTCTCCAAAAGCACTTTTAGTCATTACATTAGGCGTAAATATAGGCATGTATATAGAACGTTACATAATCGTGGCCGGCTTCTTAACTCGTAACCGGTTGCCATTCGACTGGGGTGCTTATACACCGTCGATTGTAGAAATTTTAATTTCAATCGGCTCACTCTCTACTTTCTTGTTGCTATACGTCCTGGCTTCACGACTCATTCCTTTAATTCCCGTGTGGGAAGTACATGAAGGACAAATTTCACACACACTACGCCGTGTTGGTCAGGCTCTATTGCCATCAGTATCTGAACTGGAATAAAGGAAAGTAATAGCAATGAATACATTATCTGTTAAAGAAAATTTTGTTGTACGCATGGCCCTGTTCGACAATGTTGATTCGGCCGCTGAGAGCATTGCCAAATTAAAAGAAGCAGGCATTGATGATCACGATATGACGGTACTGTCAGGCGTACCCTACCCAGAACATGTCTTGGGGCGACCAATGACTTGGGAACGCCTTCCACTTATTGCAATGAGTGGTGCTGGTGTTGGATTTTTGATTGGGTTGTTTTTGAATGTTGTCACCCCTTTGTTGTATCCAATCCGTGTAGGAGGACAACCCTTTGTTGCTATTCCGCCAACCATTGTACTGACCTATGAACTTACCATGATGGGGCTAATTGTCAGCACTTTTTTGGGCGTACTTTGGGAAAGCACTTTTCCTTCTTTTGGTCCCAAATATTATGACATTCACATCAGTGAAGGGGAAATAGGTGTTTTGTTTCAGGTTACACCATCCAAACTGAAGCACCTAACAGATCTCCTGCAGGTTTATGGTGCAAAATCAATCATTGAACCCGAGGAGTGGCGGTTATGAAGCGGCGAATTTTGATCACTCTGACTATTCTGTCTATGCCTTTTATTCTGGGTTTGGCCATAACATATGAGGTCCTGCAAGTAGATTTCTTGAGTTTTATGGAGGAGCAGCCTTCAGTAAATTATCGTGAAGGGCCTCGTCTGCTACCACCTGATGGGGCTATCCCTATTACCGGAGTTGAAGTTCCACCTGATGGGAGCTTACCTCTAAATCCGGTACCCGCCACTGATGCTTCAATTGCTCGGGGAAAAGTGCTTTATGAAATTCATTGTGCCGTATGTCATGGCAAAAGTGGCCAGGGTGATGGTCCAGTCGCCAAATATTTCCAATCACCAGCTCCTGAGGTTTCTGCTCTAACGGATGACCGTATTGTGCGGCATGAGGATGGTCTCATTTATCTAATTATTACCCAAGGTTTTCAGGGGATGGCACCTATGGCTGAAAACCTGACTCCACAAGAGAGATGGGACGTTGTGAATTACATACGTGTGTTACAAAATGAAAATTAAGGAGGAAATAGTCATGCGTAAATTATTGTTTGTAATTACATTAGTAGTGGGTTTGTTGGGACTTGTGGCCTGTGGTGGTGCAACTGAGCCGCAAGCAACGGCCGTTCCCACTTTGCCACCAGCTTCTCAAGAACAACCTCAAGAACAAGAAGCAGAAACACCAACCAATGTTTCTGAAACGACAACAGAAGAAATGGCTGAAGCGCAACCCGTAACAGAAGATGTCTCTGCTTTCCTGGCAAAAGCTCTCGATGCTGCCAAAGAAGGAGATTGGGAAAAGGTGGATGAGGAACTCAATGAAGCCCTGGACCTCTCTACCGACGCTCAGGAAAAAGCTGCTATCGAAGAATTGTTGGATGACCTCGCTA
>RFGV01000176.1 GCA_003696605.1 Chloroflexota bacterium
ACCATCAACAACCCAGGATACGGTGGTAAATGTCGAGACATTGTGCTATGTAATTCTCTTTGGAAAAATGCTTGTCGAAAACCGCCCCCATCTTCTCTTTATCCGGGGGCGATTCCAATAAATAGCGAATTCGATCAAGCCATGCATCAACTTCAAACGTATCCAAAAAAAACTCTGGAAATTCTTCTGCTATTTTTTCTGCAGCTTCCCCCGTTCGGTAAGCGACGAAAGGAAGACCCTGGGCAAGGTATTCAATAATTGTAAGTGGACCCGTTTCACTTATTGAGGTATGGATTCCAAGTCGGTATCCTCCTAATAATCTCTGCACATTAGTTACGTCATGTAGAAACCGCGTTTGTCTTTCTATTTGCCGCTCTCGGACATATTTGATTAACTCGTTGAAGTAATTTTCATCTTGAATTTGGCCAATAAAATCGATAGTCAAATCGCCTTTTTCAGCCAAATTTAATGCAAACTGTTGGTTTTTCACCTTTTTTATATTCGAAACCAACACCAGTGCGCTCTTGTTACCAAGGCAAGGAATGGCAGCTTTCCCTTCTCTTGAAATAGCATTTTGAAGTAACCAAAATGAATCTTTGTTGCTGGTTTTCAAATTATCTTTTGCCCATTGCACAAGTTCCGTGCTCACACCTATATAGGCAGCTGGTCTGAAAATCCACCTGAAACCAAACGGTACACGTTTATCAATTTTTATTTTGCCAAAATGATCATGCAAAATAATCGGCTTTGAGAGTCCAAAAAGCCATTTAATCAAATAAACATATCTGAAATTATAACGCATGTGGACATGAACAATATCGGTTTCTTTCATCAGAGCAGCAAGTCGATTTGCTGCACTAAAATCCAATCGTCCCTTGCGCTTCAGAATAACAGGTTCTGTTCGCGTGTGGATCTCGGATAACAGATCTGTCCCTCTTCCGTCGATGAGCACAGGAACTATTTCGACGCCCGCCTGGTCGAGCCAGTTGCACATGTTCACCATCACCCTTTCTGCCCCGCCTGTATACAGGTTGTCAATTATCTGAAGCACTTTCATCTTTGTAAATTAAAAGGATCCCCTTGTTTGATTTTTGACAGGGACACGGGATAACTTTCTTCGGCAGGCATCAATAACAAATGGCACCTGCCCCGATGGGCAATCATCTCCTCCGGTCGATCCATGACCACCGCTTCCTTCATATACCATGGCCGGTAGTTCATACGGCTGCACCAATCGCGCACCAGGCGGGCATTTTCCAGCATGGGCAATTCGGGCGGGCTGTGCATTTCCACCATGATCCAGGGCCGGGCGGCCTCAACCGTACGGGCAGCCCCCTTGAGCACCTTCGCCTCGGCGCCCTCCACATCGACCTTGATGAAATCCGGAAACCAGCCCAACTGTGCGGCCTGTTCATCGATCGTCGTGGTAGGCACATGGATGATACTGCCTGCAGCCGCTGCCGTCCGGGCATGTCCCCGATACATGCTGCCGGCGGCACCGGCGCCTACGGTGTAAAACGGTATGGTTTCACCCGGTTGGTCGCTCACGAAGGCGGTGACAAAGCCACAGCGGGCGGCCAGGTTGTTGTAGATGAGGTTGGTGGCAGCCCGGCTCAGTGCGGCAGGATTGGGGTCGATGAGCAACATGCGTTCCATGCCTTGCAAGGCTGCCACCAGGGCCGTGAACCCCACATTGGCGCCCACATCGAACAGGCAGCGGCGATGCGCCGAAAGCCAGGCAAACCAGGCATCGTCCTGATCTGGCTCGTTCCTGATCGTGCCGGGTAGGGCTTTCACCGTTTTGCCCAACAGGCGGTAGGTTCTCAATTCCCGGCTGCCGCTCGTCCAGTTGGCAAACCTGCCCGCGGCGAATTTTTTCAAGCGATCGATCATGGTTCGATTAATTTGCAGTAGTTGTCGAAGGGATCAGGG
>RFGV01000177.1 GCA_003696605.1 Chloroflexota bacterium
CCAGCACCAGACCAAAGCCACCATTGCTGGCTCTTCCGATGCCTACTCCACCACCATTGGAAAGCACTACCAGGGTCATGCCGCGCGCCACATTGCCGGCAAAGCATTGTACACTCATATCCGCCGTTACCCGACTGCCATCATAAATATTGGCCGTTTCTCTAAAAGGCGAATCCGTTCCCGACACGTCATGATGGTCGCGCCCGATAATCACCGGCCCGATTTCTCCTTTGCGTACCATTTCGTTGAATTTCAGAGCAATTTTCATGCGTCCTTCTTCATCCGAATACAAGATACGCGCTTTGGTGCCGACGACTAATTTGTTCTGCTCGGCAGTGGCAATCCAGTGGTAATTGTCACGGTGCAGCGAACTCAGTTTGGGATCAATACACTCCATAGCTGCCCGATCGGTCTTGCGCAGGTCTTCATCCTTACCACTTAAGCAAACCCAGCGGAATGGGCCAAAGCCGCGATCAAAACAGATGGGACCCATGATGTCTTCCACGTAGGATGGCCAGATAAAGCCCTGGGAGGTATCCTGTTTGTTCCTGGCAATTTCTTTCTCTCCTGCTTCAAACACAGATGCCATAAAGCTGTTACCATAATCCCAGAAATGGCCACCCTTGTCCGTTAACCGTTTAAGTGCTTTAAAATGGCGCTTCAAACTTTCATCTACCAATTCTTTAAAGCGTTGCGGGTTTTCTTTAATCAATTTGCGACCTTCCTCAAAGGTAACGCCAACCGGCGTGTAACCTCCTTCGTAAACGGCATGGCACGAGGTCTGGTCAGAAAGAAGCTGGACTTCCACATCATGTTTGTCAATATATTCCAGCAGATCCACCACATTACCATGGTAAGCAATAGACACTGTTTCCTTTTTCTGCCGGTACTCGTCCATCCAAAGCGCAATCTGGTCCAGGTTATCTGAAATTTTGGAAACCCAGCCCTGTTCGTAGCGGGTTTGAATACGGCTGTAATCCACTTCGGCAATAACGCCCACGCCACCGGCAATTTCAATGGCTTTGGCCTGCGCGCCGGACATACCGCCAAGTCCCGAAGAAACAAAAACCACACCCCTTAAATCTTCTTCTTCGGGAATGCCCAGGTACAAACGACCGGCATTCAAAATGGTAATGTAAGTGCCGTGCACAATACCCTGTGGTCCAATGTAGAACCAGCCACCGGCCGTCATCTGCCCGTAATTGGAAACACCCATGGCTGCCAGTTTTTTGAACGTTTCCGGATAGTCCCACTGCCCCACAATTAACCCGTTGGTGCTGATGACCCGCGGGGCATTGCGATGCGAGGGGAAAAGGCCCAACGGGTGGCCGGAACTCACCACCAGCGTTTGATCTTCACGTATGATTTCCAGGTATTTTTTAATCAACAGGTACTGCATCCAGTTCTGACAAACCTGACCGGTTTCTCCGTAAGTGACCAGTTCGTAAGGATACAGCGCCACATCAAAATCAAGATTATTGTCGATGTTTACCTGTAAAGCCCGCGCTTCCAGAATGCCTTTGTATTCATCAACCGGTTTACCGTAAATGCGGCCTTCCGGACGGAACCGGTAGCCATAGATGCGCCCCATGGTTTTCAGTTCTTCCAGAAACTCCGGTGCTAACTGCTCGTGCAA
>RFGV01000178.1 GCA_003696605.1 Chloroflexota bacterium
CCATTGCATCAGTCATGGATTCACCTCATACGTACCCTGCTGCGTGACTGAAACAACGACCGGATATTCCCGGTATTCCAGCCCCGCACGCATGGCATAATCCGGCTCATCAGCCGCCAGGCTGTTCACCTCTGCGCGGTCAACCACGCCGCCCAGCGTTTTGTCCGCGTTCACGGCCGCAAAAAACGCATCAACCAGCGCCATCAGCGATGTCTCCGCCGTCGTTTCTCCGGCCGTCGGAATGCGATAGACAAACATGACCAGCAGCCGCTGCCGTCTCACTGTTGTGCCGGTGGCACGTATCTCATCCTGTGCGCTGCCCATCGTCACCCAGGCGCTCACAGTCGTGCCTACACTGGCCGGTGCGCCAATCTGTACATCGCCCATGCCGCTCAGCGATTGCAGCAGACTCACCACGGCATTGGCCGCCGCCGTTGTATTAATTGCCGCCATCTATCACACTCTCCTGTACCATCTGGCGCTCAGCGACCGCCACAGCCGGTAATGGTGCGATTTTTTCACACCGCGCCGTTTTCTCGGCGCATACACACGCGCCAGGCGCCGTGTCCACAGTGACATGCGCTTCAGCACCCAAATACCCGGCATCGACACCCGGCTCAATCCCTCGGAAATGTCGCGGTCTGCGCCAGCCAGCATCTCACTGCGTGCCCGGTTCAGGTACATCGCGCCGCCGGATTTTCGCGC
The DNA here is from genome assembly GCA_003696605.1 of Chloroflexota bacterium. GTDB lineage: Bacteria > Chloroflexota > Anaerolineae > Promineifilales > Promineifilaceae > J033. Next base: position 706 of record RFGV01000178.1, read on the forward strand.
CAGTCGCCCGCTCACACGGTGACGGCCGTACTCCTGCCCCCACGCATATGGCAGCCTGCTGTAAACCTCAGCCTTCCAGTCGCCCATCTGCGCCGTTTTCTCCAGAATCCGCTGGAGCTGCCGGTCTGCATTTTTCCAGCCGCGCAGCGACATTTTCATGCCTGGTTGACTCATATCACCCTCACACATGCGGCCCGCTGGTACTCAGCCACACCGCCGATGCCGCGAATTGTTTCTACACTCTCTGGCAGCACACGCCACCGCTCGCCATCCACCTCAATTTCAGCGGGGTTGGGCATGGTGTAATCTGTACCCCACAGCAGCCTCGGCCGTGTCGCCAGTTCTGCCCGTTCGCCGCCGGTATCGGCCGCCACCGCAGAAACGTGCGCCAATCGGCAGCTCAGCGCCGCGTTATCCACCACATCCAGTGCGCCAGTTGTACCGTTCGCTGTATACACCACGGCCGTCTGGTCTAATCCAATCACGTTATCCAATCTCCGGCACTCGGTATCTGGCAATCACATCGCGCACCGTCGGCGGCACGCTCTGGTAATGCGCACGACTGAAACGCACTGTCAAATCCGGCAGGCTGTAACTGTCTACGCCGTACATTCCCGGTCGCAATGTTGGCTGCATCCATGCCGCCACCAGGTCAATGGTGGCCTGTTTGATGTCCGCCGGAACGGTGGCAGTATCTGGCACATACGTCACACGAATGCGGTCATAGCTCTGCGGATAAACCAGCCGGATGATACCAGCCGCCAAATCCTGCACCTCGTAATCCTCGCCGTCCACCAGTGTGGTTTCAGTCTGGCCGATGCCATTACGGCCGTAAACGGCCGTAACACTCGCCACCGGGAAATAATCCAGCAGCAGCAGCTCCGCAGGCGTATAGTGTGCCTCCTGCGTCTGTGCACCCTCCAGCCATCCGCGGCCAATCTCGCCATCCAGATACGCCTCAGCACGCTCAATCAGCGCATCCGCCTGCGTCAACTGGCTGGCTGTCAGCGTTCCGCCGAGAAAATTATCAACATCCGTTGACGTACAATAGCCCTTTGCCGCCATCACTCATCCTGTTTGCGTTTTGCCGCGCGTTTTGTTCGTTTCGCCGGTTTTTTGCCGGTTTCCACAGCCTCAACCAGCTCGCACGCCAGCCAATCCGCCCCGGCTGGCATCTCAATCTCATCGCCAGCCTGCACACGGTATTTTTTGCCGTCATGCGTCGCCACAAAACCAGTTCGTGCAATTACTCGCATAATCTCTCCAAATCCGGCCAAATCTGGCAGAGCGGCGCTCACAGCCGCCCCGCCAGACTCAACTCAACAATTACAGCGGATGCTCGCCATACCCGACTGCCTCAGCCTGCAATACGCCATAAACAGTGCGGAAATGCCAGAGCAAACGCACCTGTCCATTCACCGCGCGCGTATACGGGTCACGAATGAATGTGATACCCGGAGCCTCGCGCATGGCAACATAGCGCCAGTTACCGAAATACACCGATTTTGTCTGAGAGCCAATGGCCGCGGCCTTTTGGCTGTAATACACCGGATAGCCGAGCAGTGAACGGCCGTTTCCATCATTCACAGCATATTGACGGTCGCTGCCGACGATGGATTTGATGTCCCAGTGCGTGCTGGAGCGCATCACCCAGGCCACAGCCGCATCATCATCCAGATAATTAGCCAGGTCATCATTGCCAACAATGTCCTCTGGTTCACCGAACGCAATAGCACTGTTGCTGGCAAACGTTTTGAACGATGTGCCGTTTGTGGCCACCTCAGTCAACAACAAATTGTTGTGCGTTTTAGCCATGCCGCGGCCAACAAAATCAGCCAGGAATGCCATCAAATTGGTCGGCGTATCATTCAGCAGTTGGTACGACACATCCGTATATTTGCTGTATAACGCCAACGTCAGCGATTTTTTGCTGACAGCAGGCGCATCCTTGTCGAACGCTGCCGCCTCACTGGTCGCCACAAATTCACCATCGGCCTCATTGTCAATTGGCACATCCACAGTCGTGCCCACACCCGGCACACGCATAATCGGCAGCCGTGCCGCCAGCATGGTTTCGTCACGTCGGGCAATAATCTGGTTGTAAAATCCGGTCGAAACCAAATCACCGCCATCGGCAGCCGTACCAACGTTCATATCTGTCGGATTGCTGGCCGCCTGAATGGTATACCCCTCCATGCCGCCAACCACATCAAACGAATCATTGCCCAATGCAGTTTTGTCGCCGGTTTTCAACCAGTGCCCAAACGCATTGGCGAAATTATCGCCGCGTGGCAGTTTGTTGTACGCCGGAGCCGCTGCAGCAGGCCGTTTGCGTTCCATCTGGCGCAGCCGTTCAATACGCTGCAAATCTGCGTCAATCTGCTCAATTTGAGCATTGATGGCGTCATCACGCTCACGAATTTCGTCTGTAATGTCGCCGCTCGCCAACAATTCACGCGCCTCAGCCACCAGCTCTGCGCGCCGTTGTACTAATGCTTGATAGTTGTCCATTTTCAAATCTCCATCATTGTCTAAATTTCTGATAATCCCTCAGCTCGTCGGAGCCAGCCGCCTCATTCGTCGGAATGTGGCAAAACTATCGGCCGCGAATATGCTCGCTGCCGTCGTTCTCTGTATTCGCGTTCTGTGTCACGTTCTGCGCGCACCCCGGCAGACCTGCCGCCGGTCAATGACGCCATCACATCATCCAGCGTGGCAATCCGGTCAATCATGCCCGCGGCCATCGCGGCATTGGCTGTCAGCACACGGCCCTCGCCGTACCCGCCGCGCACATCCTCCACGCGCACGCCCCGACCTGCCGCGACATCTGCCACAAACTGGTCATAATACGTATTGACTGTTTCCTGAATCGCAGCCCGGGCATCGTCGCTCAATGGCTCATATGGATTGCCGTCTGTTTTATGCGCACCGGCGGCAATCAATGTCACGGCAATCCCCTTCTGGGCCAATGCCGCACTGTAGTCCAAATGTGTGGCAAATACGCCAATGCTGCCCACCTGCGCGCTGGGTGTCGCCACCAGCGTGCTGGCCGCGCTGCCAATCCAGTACGCGGCGCTGGCCATCAAATGATTGGCAACGGCCGTGACCGGTTTCTCGACCGCAATCTCACGCACAATCGCCGCCATCTCCGGCACACCACTCACCTGCCCGCCCGGGCTGTCCACATCAATCACAATGTGCCCCACGCTGGCATCACCGGCGGCCTGGCGCATCACCCGCGCAAACGACTGCAAACTGGTGATGTACCCGGCCTGCTCCATGAACTGGCTGCCACGCGGCACAATCACACCGCGCAGCCGAATCACCGCCACATTCCCGGCCGTAACGCCGCCAAAATCACCGGCAGCCTCAAATGTTGGCGCGCCAACATCATACGCCTCAGCCGCCATCGCCATACTCGGCGCCGTCATCACCTGCGCCCGCTCCAGCGCATCTGGCTGGATGGCCCACATCATCACATCATTCGCTGTTTGTTTCATTCTCATTCACCTCATCATCAACCAATACAGCACGCACCACATGACACAGCGCCGTCATATCCAGCGATTCCACACCATGCGCCAGCACCTGCGCCGTTTGCGCCTGGCAGTATTCTCTGGCAACGGTCTCCGGTATTCGCATCGTTTCAGCCACCAGCCGCACATGCTCGCGGTAAAAATCGGCAACGGCCGTTTCCCAGGCCGTCCCGTTGTCATCCCCTGTGCATTTATTTTTCGCTCGCGTCAGCGCCGCCACCTCACGCCGCACCAGGCGCGCGGCAGCTTCCTCAATCAGCATCATATGGTGGCTGGCCAGTGCCGCATTTTGCCCCGCCTCCGTCATGTTTAGCGGTTCTAAATAGCGGTCACCGTTTTCAATCGGATTCAGATTCTCCAGCCGCCGGATTTCATTCACGCTCATCCAGCCCCACTGGCGGGCAATCGCATAGGCGTTGTACCGGCTGCCAATATCACCGCGCAGCAGCCCCTCCACCACAAAATCAACAAAATAACGGTCACGCGCCAAAATCAAATCACGCGCAATCGCCTGCTGACAGCGCACCAGCCACGGCCGCAGCGTATACGTCACAAATCCAATTGACTGCTGTTCAATACCGCTCCCCCAGCTCGTAGCCTTGCTCGTCAATCCCACCATATGCGGAGGCACGCGGAACCACCGGCAAATGTCCTCTGCCTGAAATTCCCGGCTCTGCAAAAACTGTGCCTCATCAGGCGTCACACCAATCTGCTGCCAGCGCAGGCCATTCTCCAGCACCGCCACACGCCACTGGTTGTCGCCGCTGTGCGCCGCCTGCCAGCTCGCTCGCAGCCGTGCCGCGGCCTCCGCCGTCAGTTTGCCGTCAGTCGTCAAAATACCGCCCGGCCTGCTGTCGTTTTTGTAGAATTTGCTCCCGTACCGTTCGGCCGCAATCGCCAGCCCAAACGAATCGCGGGCATGGCTCACTACGCTCACGGTATTCATGCCGTCCAGCGACATGCCGCCAATCTCGAAAATTTCGTCAGGCAGGTACGGCCGTTCCACACCATCATCATCACGAATCACATACCGGAAACGGCCGTTCCCCAGCGCCTCCTTGCGCACATTGTCCGGGTGAATCGGAACCAGCTCATTCACAAATCCACGCTCGCCTGGCACAATCCGTGCATAGCCGCTGCCGCGCATCAGCGCGTGGGTCATCATCATCTGGCGAAATTCAAATGATGTCTGTGTGCTGTTTGGCTGGTCATGCAGGAGTTCATACAGAGGATGGTTGACGGCACGCACCCGGCCACCATCTGCCAGATACCGGTACACAAACAGCGGCAGGCTGGCAATCGTCTCGCTAATCAGCGAAACACACGCATATACCGTGCTGATTTTCAATGCCGCATCCTGGTCAATCACAATCCCGGCCGTACTGCTGGCCGCCCCTCCCCACCATGCCGGATTGAGCCACGGCGATGCCTCCACGCCGCCGGATTCCGGTTGGCTGCCGTTTTGCGGTTGGCCGCTGTTCAGTAATCGTTGAAATATGCCCATTTTCACCAGATATAAAAATAAAAAGCCGGGACGCCGCATCTCTGCGACATCCCGGCCAGTCTATTGAGACAAGAGCGGGTCAATAATGTTGTTGTCGGGCAGTTTAACGAGTTGCCCAGCTCAGCCATTGTTCACCGTGGCCACACCACAGCAGCCACAAACCACATACTGTTGTCATTATACAACAATACTCATTTCGATGTCAAAACACGGTACAGGCCAAATGCCAACAACACCCCACCGGCCACAATCATCACGCCTGGCACACCGGCCATCATATACACGCCGCCGCCAATCAACAGCAGCCCCGCCACAATCATCAAATCATCAATGCTCATATCACCACCTGCACATAATCCCACTGTCGCTGACCGTCAAATACATCATTATCCAAAAATGTCCGCCGCCTGCCATTGGCCGCAATCAAACAGTCGCGCCAGTCACGGCCGCCATTTGGCGCAATGCGGGCCATTAGCAGCTCATACGTCTCGCGGTCAATCTCTACCGCCTCCCGCCTGCGCCAATTATCACGTGGAACAACCGCCAGCGCATACATTTCCGGCCGTCCCCGGCTGCGCGCCCCAGGCCGTCGGGCCAGCTCCAAAATCCACTCGCTCATAATATAATCAAATCACGCTCCTCATAAACACTGGAACCGCCGCCATAATTCCGCGTCGCTCTGTCCAGCGCCATAATCAGCGCCACCATCCCGTCTATTTTCTCCCGTGCCTTGCCCTTATCCGGTTTGATGTTTCCGGCCGCATCCTCCGCCGCCACCAGATTGTCAGCCATCCAGTTCAGCACCGGATTATTGCCATGTGCCAGGCGTTTGCTGGCAATCATAACCCCCAGCTCTTTCATCGGCGCACTCATGCTGGCATATCCCTGACCAATCGGGACCACCCAGTCATCGCCGCCCATTTCCTGTAATCGCTGCGTCACCAACGCCATCCCCCAGCGGTCAAACCCAATCTCCTGAATGCTGTACCGCTGCCGCAGACGTTCAATCTCCGCCAGAATAAAATCATAATCAACCACATTGCCTGGCGTCGTTTGCAGCCATGCCTGCCGTATCCATACATCATATGGCACACGGTCACGCACCACCCGGTCATAGACATTTTCCTCTGGTATCCACATGCGGCAGATGGCCTGGTACGGCTCACCCTCCCGCACCGGCGGAAACACCAGCGCAAACGCCGTGATGTCGTACCGCTGGCTCAAATCCAGACCGCCATAACACACCCGGCCTGCCAGCTCCTCCTCATCCACAACATACTCACCGCACGCCGCCCACTGTACCGGGTTAATCCAGCGCGTTTGTGCCTGCGTCCATATATTCAAATGCCACCGCAAAAACGAGTTCAATGCCGCCGGATTATTCGCTGCCTCATGCGCGTCCTGGCGCATCGTCTCTATTTTTTTGCTCACCCCCATCAGTGGATTGGCCTTAATCCAGTTCGTCTCATTCTGCCAATCGTCATCCTGCTCCAAATCCGGCCAGTCCGTTTTCATATCCAGCGTGTAAATGATGCCCCAATATGTATCATCATCAATGATGCCCTTTAGCACCCGCGTCAAATACTCCCGCTGCTCCCAACACACACCCTGCTGATTCACCCCGGCCGTCGTAATCGCCAGCGTCAGCGGCTGCCGTCGTGCGCCCGTGCCCGTTTTCAGCACGCCCCACAGGTCGCGCTGCGGCCACGCATGCAGCTCATCCGCAATCACGCCGTGTATATTCAGCCCATCCAGGCTGTTGTAATCACTGCTCAGTGGCTCAAATTTGCTGCCGCTCGTAAGCTCATGCAGGTTGTCCCGGTATATCCCAATATACTGAGAAAGCGGCCCCCGCCGCACCATCTCTGTGGCGTCCCTGTGGCTGATTTTCGCCTGGTCTCGCGTCGTCGCCGCGCTGTACACCTCAGCCCCCGGCTCACCATCCAGAAACGCCAAATACAGCCCCACCCCGGCGGCAATTACCGTTTTGCCATTTTTCCGGCCCACCTCCAGGTACGCCGTTCGGAAACGCCGCGTGCCATCCTCACGTTTCCATCCAAAAAGGCTCCATACCCAAAATTGCTGCGCCGGTTCCAGCACCAACGGCCGCCCGGCCCACTCCCCCTTCCAATGCCGCATCAACGTCGGAAACGCTGCCAATGCCTGCACCGCCGCCCGCTCATCGAAAAACAGGCCACGCTCGTGACCTGTTTCCAAATCTCGCCGGTGGCGTTCACACGCCAGCCGCACCCAGCGGCACGCCGGTATTTTTCCATCTAGCACATCATCAACATACGCCTCAGCGTTCAGTTCCATCATCAATGTCAATCATCGCCGCTGCCGCTCTCATCAACTCATCTGCAATGCTCAACTGCTCAGCCTCAGCAGGCAGTTGCAGCCGTGCGCGGCTGCTCGGCGTCATGCCAAACTCAGTCGCAAACTGCCGGAACAACTGCGCATTGTCCCGCCACACCTGCGCCAGCGGGTGTTTTTTCGGCCCATCCCGGCCGTCCACCGTGAACCCGGTCTGTTTGAGTTGTTCGGCCGCCTCAATCGCAAATCCAAACGCCTCTGCCGCCAACCGGAACACGGCCGTATCCACACCGGTCAGCACACCAATACGCTCCAGCTCGTCCGCATACTCATCCCAAAATTTCCGCGGCAGCCCCCGCATCCCTCGCGGTCGTTTCACCGCGCTCTGCGGTTTCGGTTCCCGCCGGTTTAACGGCCGTTTTCCCGGGTTTCCCTGTACTCTCTTCAATTGTGACGGTTTTGGTTTTCGCCCTCTAGTTGACATAACAACCACCCCTACCACCTGCGGTTTTTCATTTTATTTCGCGGCGGTGTGAAAAAAAGTCCCGTGCTCGGTCTCGGTTTTTCCCTCTAAACTTTTCCATCCCCCCCCTTTGGTGAGAATGCTCCGTCATATAGCGCCGTTTTCCTGCTGTGGCAGGAGTGGCACAGAGATTGCAGATTGCTATCATCATCCGTTCCACCCTGGCGTCGCGGGATGATGTGATCCACATCTGTGGCAACGTCACCACAGACGACACATATTGGATGACGCTCCAGGAAATCATCCCGAATTTTCCGCCACTGGTAGCCGTAGCCTCTGGCCGCGGCAGACGGCCGTTTGTTGGCGCGCCAACGTTTCGGCCGTTGATTCTGGTGCTGCTCGCAATATCCGCCAGCAACGGCCCGGGCCGGACACCCAAATGCCCGGCATGGTTTTCTAGGAGTTCGCGCCATTTTTATTGCCTCGTGCCACTGCCACCTCGACCCGTTCGACGCGGGACACGGTGTAATGCCATGCACGTGTATGCGGATTCACGTCAACCGTTATCGTGTACTGTCCAGGTACACGAAATGCGCGGTCGGCCGCACGCGCTAGGCGCAGCGCATTATTGGAGATGTCCTGTTTTTCCATAGGCTAAAAAATGGAAACGGCCGTTCCTCATTGGAAACGGCCGTTTCTTTCACAATCAAACCATTGGCATCAATTGGCCAGCCATCAACCAGCGTCAGCGCATCAGCATACATCAGGCCAGTACGTGTTGAAATGTAATGCGCAAATCTGGCAACTGCAAATGGATGTAACCGATGGCTGTCTAGTTCATAGCACAACCGTTCACATGCGTCTCGCGCAGGCTGCACCAACATCCTCGGCTGACGCGACCTAACTGGTAACTGAATGACACCAAACAGGTGCTCCCACATTTCTCGCCGGTCGTTTTCCACTGGCATCACATAGACAGTCATGTATATATGTTACATTGTCTAACATCGTGGTGTCAACATAAGTTACGAACAACTAATAAAAAAATACCGCCTACTCTGGCGGTATCATGTTGATTTTTATATTTACGCCTCGCGCGTTTTTTCGTCGTGTGCCTCCTGTGATACTCATCACAGTGGCCTCGGCCGTCCAGCCCGCATCTATGAGAGGCGCAATCTCTGCCGATATGTGGCTGCCAATGTGACCAACCTGCGCACGTTTCATGCCCAGCAACGGCCGTTTCCATTCAACCCACACACCAATGGCATTCCGGTCATATTTATTGCCTGGCTCTCTAATCAGCCGTAACGTCTGGCCTGAACGCACACGCCGCCGGATGATTTCCTGCCTGCTGCTGCCATCATCATTGTCAAATGACACGCCTGCAATTTTTGTTTTGATTTCATACGGTTTCCGGTCGCGTTTTGTCATGGCTGCCACCTGTAGAAAATTTTAAGGTTATTTTGTTTGACATTTATGACTTGTGCCATTAGAATGTCAAACATGACAAACTCATTATTAAACCTTCAGGAGATGATTGTTATGAGCGACGAACGTTGGTATTCTGCCGCAGAAATTCAAGAACGGTACCGCGTTTCTCGCAAAACAGTCATGCGGTGGATTGAGGATGGCAAATTACCAGGCGCACGCAAAAAAGCACCGTACAAGCGCAGCCCGTATGAAATCCCACAATCGGCCATTGATTATTTCGAGAAACAACGTAACAGTTCCTAATTTCTACCTGAAGGAAAAAGCCACCCCGTGTCACGCCAATGCCCAGGGTGGCTTTCGATTAGCACCTTACCAACTGAATATGAATCAATCAGTGGCAGGCTGACTGTGTGACGGGAGCGACGGGGATCGAACCCGCGTTCTCTGGCTTGACAGGCCAGAAATCCACAATAGATCACTAGCCATACCAGCCAGTGATCCACATCAATCAGCCTCAGCCACACCGCCAAACAATGATGCAGCCAGCGAATCACCATCATCATCATACCGGCGCATCGCAGCCAACTGAGCCGCCTGGCGGCGAACTCGCTGAGCATCCACATCATTGTAGTGTAGCTGCGTAGTACGCTGGTCTGCATGGCCCGCCAGCAGTTGCCCGATTTTCGTGTCACCGCTGGCCTCGATGATGTCAGTAACAGCACGTTTGCGGATGGCATGGAAACGAAACAGTGGCACACCGGCATATTTACAAATTCGCCGGAATGCCAACCCCATCGCATCCACCCGCAGCCGTTTTCCGGTACGAACATTCACCCACAGCCATGTGGATGAGCGCGGCATTACGGCCAACCAGTTGCGCAGCAGCATCGCCGTTTCATCAAAAAACACAAATTCAGTCTGACCGGTTTTTCCATGACTGGATGCTGTGTAAATTGTTCGGCCGTTGGTTTTTTCGCCGATTTTCTCGCCACGGCGCAGCGACATCTCAATGTCCCGGCGGCGCAAATTCCACAGCTCGCCGCGACGTTTGGCAGAATCAGCAGCCAATGACACCAGAGCGGCATCTCGCACATCACATGGATTGTGATTGCGATGAGCGGCAAATTCCGGCAGCACTCTCAGCACCGCATTCAAATCATCACGCGGTGCAGGTCGATTTCTCACCGGCCGGTAATCGTAATTGTAACGATGAGCCAGCAGCACACGCGTCACATCATCCACACCGTACTGCTCGACCAACCAACGCCAAAACGCTCGCAGCGTTGATTTCTGACCGGCCAATGTGGCATACGCCAGGCCATTAGTCTCCAAATCATGGAAATGGTCAGCAATCATCTCCGGCGTAATGTCAGCCAGATTTGTCTCTCCGCCAACGCTCGCCACCAATCTGCGCATTCGGTACATCACTGACTGCACATGAGCATCAGAGACATACCGGCCACGCAGATACCGAATATAACCCTCGATTGATTGATTCAGATTCATACATACTCCTTTCATGTGCAAAATGGCAGCTATTTTGCCACACATGACGGGTAATACATTACAAACATAACATACATCACATATTTTGTGACAAATAATCATGAACGAACATTTGCTCATCACCACAACAATCACAGCAGCAGCCATCGTTGTCCAGCATTACACCATCGGCCGTATGTGGCGACACAACGAAC
>RFGV01000179.1 GCA_003696605.1 Chloroflexota bacterium
AAGTGAATCCGGTAAGAAGTAGATGGACAGAATGTTGTTTATAAGCCAAAGGCCAGCGCCAACCCCAATCATAGACAAATATCTTGTACTGATAATTGGTTTCCAGAAATTTGTAAAAGCACTGCTTAAGTCAGTCCATCGCCTTAGCCAAAAATAATCTGACATCGGTTTGGCGACGCAGATAGATAGCAAAATGGCAAAGTACCAATTATCCAGTGATTCATTCATTTGGTATTGCGGTATCTAACGCCTAGGCAATCAGTGGGAAGGACGCGGCGAAGCCGCGGTTTTCTCCGCTGCATTGCCCTGGTTAGGGACGATAGCGTTGACATGACCGGCCAATTTTGGCTTCACAACACAGTAACGAGCCGACTGTGTGGCGCCGTGCAAGTTGTTTGCGGCCCGAATACATGATTCATGTCAGTCCCCAATTACCCAAATCCCGAATTACCGTTTTCCGCGTCCTATCGAGGCGCTTTGTAGTTCTGATTTTCGCCGACAGAAAGCAAAGAAAATCGTATAAGTGAGCCGTTGTCGGTCTTTCGCAAGCGTACTTTTTTTCGTTGCCCATGATAACCTTCGAGTTCTGCCATGAATTCATACACCCCTTCAGGAATATTCATTATTGTTATTGGAGATATACCTAGCAAGACCGGTTCATAAACGTCGACAAAATAGATACGAGCATTTGGAGGTACCGTCTCGATCGTGAGGCTCGTTCGAGGCGCATCTTCGTTTTTAAAAAACTCAAATAATTCGTTCCAATTCACGGAGTCTGAAGATTTTCCGGTATTTCGTACTGTGTTTGTTCTTACTGAATGGGTCGCATTCTTTTGTGAGGTGATAGTTGCAGTCGAACCTCTGGCTAATGCGACAGGTATTCCCGAGACAACAAAACAACGCTTGGCGTATAAACCAAAGGCCAAATTTGTACCAGGAATATCAAATGCAAATACGCTTACGTTGCGAGTATCCAGTTTCACGTCTAGTAACGTGTCTGCACCAGGCTGATTCGCGAGAGCGGCTTCATAGGCCTCCGCGTAACCAGAGTTGCCAATTTGAATGCCTAATGCCATCTGTTTACAGGCTTCAGCTCGAACACGCGGATAATATTCAGATATATCGTCTGTACGAATCTGGAACTGGGTTGCTGTGGCAAATTGATAAGGCTCCGTTGCCGAACAGGAGGTAATGAACAGTACTATCAATGCGACTAGAAGAATATCGCGATACGTATACATTTTCATGTAAATACCTTTGAACAACCTAACGTCTAGCGTATCAGCGGGAAAATGGCGCGCGTAGCGCGCTGTTTTCTCCGCTGCATACGCCGGTTAGGTTTTTCTGATTGGCTATTCATTTACGCTTACTGTGTTTCTTGGTTAGCTTTTTGGCGAGTTTTGATACCTGCTTGGACCGTTCGCTTACAATTTCAGATAACGCGTGTTCCAAGATTTCGAATACGTCAAGCAGATCACTGGTGGTTGCAAAAGTGGAATGACTGCCTGTGTTTCCAACCCATTTTATAGCAATTAGCTGATCGCAAACATCTGGATTCTTCGGCCGAAGTAGTTCAATGCGTTCATGTAAAGTCAGTATTTTCATTTTCCCGCCGGATGTTCTTTTCTTGCGTTGCACACCCAAGTGATCGAGCAATAGTTCAAGGGAGACCCGGATTCGATTGGCACAAGCCGATGGGTCAATCTTAAAAAGTGAGAACGCGGAGCGAAGTTCCTTCGCGACATCATCAGGAGTCTTGTCTGGAATATTAATGATGTCAAGGGTTGGCCAAAAATGGAGCGGTTCGAAACTGTCATACCATTCCGGGCCTTCCTCTGGGTCGTAGGCGACATCTACGCTGCCACGACCAGAAACGGCAACCCCCTGCTCACATTCCGTGCGGCTGCATTTCAGCCAAGCGGTGAAACTATAGCGTATCCATTCGGGATCCCAATCGGGATTTCTATGCTCCTTTTGCGAAGCGACAGTTTCCTTTTTCTTAAGCGACTTCGGCACAATTTCGAGTGTGCCAACGCCACAATGCGGGCATGAATATGGTGGTGCTTCATCAGTGGTGATGTTGCTAGCCCAAATGTCACGATCCATCAAATGAACCTAACTCGTTATTGACCGTACGCATATCATTCTGCGTATTACGCTATCAGCGTGTTATGGCGACGTCAATCTTTCGGTGACTTCCAATTACGCTTGCGTGTTTTCTGTTTAGACTCGTACCCGGTATAAACGTTTATGGGTGGTTTTATGTGCAGGGGTAAAATTCATCCTATTTTGTTGCTGGATTGGAGCCGTAAGCTGCGAGCCGTGAGGCGGCGGGTTGTACGCCCTGAATTCGACAGGCTGCTAGATCAGGTCGGCGGGGCTGCGGACGCCCAGGCCGCCTCGGTTGAGGACGTGGGTGTAGATCATCCCGGTACGCACGTCCCTGTGCACCAGAAGTTCCTGTATCGTGCGGATGCCGGTGCCACTTTCCAGCAGATGGGTCGCAAAACTGTGGCGAAGCGTGTGGCAACTGATCTTTTTTGTAATCGCGGTGCGCCGTCCTGCGTGGCGAACGGCGTGCTGGATGTTTGATTCACGTTGATGCCGCGCCGTTGAACGCTGCTACGGGGATCGGTGAATCCCCCTGGGTTTACAGGATCCTGTCTTCGCGCGGACTACCCCGGTCGGAGGATTCTTTATCGGTGCCCCAGGGCCCTGGCGACCGCCTGCGGATTCTCAGAGGCAATCTTGAGCAACGCACGGGCAGGGCCTTCTGGATGGCGTCTGCCCTGCTCCCAATTCTGTAAGGTGGCAACGCTCACGCCGATCATCATCGCGAATTCAGATTGCGATTTGTTGAGCTTCTTCCGAATCGCCTTGATGTCGGCCGGCAGGAAATCAAACGACCGGCCCGGCTCCACCTCTCCCCGTTTGATACGGCCAGCATCTTTGATGCTTGTTACGAGTTCGTCAAATTCAGAGGCTTTCATTTCAATTCTTCCTCAACGAGTCGCCGCAAGATCTTCAACTGTTCTGGCGTCAAATCATCCTGGGCGGATTTTGGATAGGCAAACAACATGTAGATCGTGTCTTCGGGATCATCCCAGAAATATATGATGCGGATGCCGGCCCTCTTTCCGGACCGACCTGATTTCCAGCGGATTTTGCGGATGCCGCCGCCACCGCGAATAATTGGACCCTGTTCTGGGCGAAACCAGAGTACCAATTGCAACGCGTGGTATTCGTCATCGGACAGCAACCCCGTAATCCGGTTTGTAAATACGCGAGTCTCTACGAAACGCATTTCTTATTATACGCCAATGGCGCACATGGGGACAAAAAATCCGAATGCCGGGAACATGCCAATGCATGATGTCGAGCAAGTCGCAGGCCCGCTCTGCGCACGGCCTATAGCCGCGCGCACCTGCTCCAGCAGGCGCGATTGTTGTTCTTGCGTGTTCATAAAAGCCCCCTCGCCTGGTAACGCGCAACAATTCTTTGCCGTAACAGGCTACGGTGTCATTGACGACCTGTCAACGAGCGCAAAAAGAAGGCCCCGCGATGCGGGGCCTTCTTGCTGGCTTTGGGCCTGGTTGGGCGTGGATCAGAAGTCCATGCCGCCCATGCCGCCTGGCAT
>RFGV01000180.1 GCA_003696605.1 Chloroflexota bacterium
AATCATAGCTACCGCTCTGCGTGGCTTTGCGATAACAAGGCTTGCAAACGCTAATCGGAACATTTTGGATAACCAGGCTAACCGCCTCGATATTTAAGACCGCCTTTCCGCACCGGGTGCAATGGATAAAAGCGATGTGCGATTCAGGCACCTGGCGCTTTTTCTCTTTGACCTTTTTCTTCTTGCCCATTGCGCATTCTCCTCAAAGATTCACAGCGGTTTAACACACACTTCCAATGAGCCCACGCCGTCTCCGACTGCGATACCCGCACCCGGACCAGCCGGCCATTCCTCCGCACCCCCCTACAAATCCAGCAAAACCCATCCACCCCAAACCCACTTCATTCATTAATCCTTTTAGGTACTACAATTTGTAATAAGCCACTGCGTAATCCATACGCAAGGTTTCTACACATACTCATGTCAGGCCATTCTACATCCATTTCATCACCTACAAACACCTTAACCGTTCCATCCACAAAGACATAAATGTAATCGGTTAAAGAACTATCATCCCATGGCCATGGCCATCCATCTTCCGGCGCAGTCCAATCATCTCGATCTTTTGCAATCTGCTGAACTGCCTCACGAAATTCCTCTTCTGTCTCTGCTTTCATGACAGGATGCGTCGGATCATAATCCCACTCATATCCATCCCAGGCCACACTTCCCAACCACTCAGCGTTTTTCCCTACCCCAATATAAAAATCTGCTCGGGTCCCCATCCTTTCTCCCTTTTTCCCTTTCTCCCTTTTTTCTTTACTCCCTGCGCAACTTCTCCAATTCCCGGCTCAGCATGGCCACCACCTGCGCCAGCGCATCATTCCAGCCACGAATGTAATCATCTTCCCCATCCGCCGGCGGCTCCACCCCCTTGCCATTGCCCTCCAGCAGCGGAATAAACCGGTCACGGAACCAGAGGCCGCCATCCGGGCACTGCGTATAATTCAGTCCCAGGATTTCGTTGTGCGCCTTCGCCGGCGTCACATCCGTCCCCAGCCATTCATGCGTGATCCGCCGCGTAATGCGCAGCATCTCCGCCTGCGCCGCCAGCAGCTCATCATCTGGCACATGATCGTGATAAGTCCCTACCCAGCAATAGCCAATCCACTTCTCGTTCTGGCCCTTGACATGCGCTCCCCACTGCAGCGGATTCCGTGCCAGGCGCAACTTGCGGTAAATCCGACTGCCCGACCGATAGCAATATGCCAAAAAGTGGTAGGCCATGCCGCCCAGACCGCGATTGATGTTGGCCTGATAGATGGCGCGGCTGGAAGATTTGGGCGGGCCGGCACTGTGGTGGAAGGCCCAA
>RFGV01000181.1 GCA_003696605.1 Chloroflexota bacterium
AAAGCACACTTTTACGTGAGTATATTTATCTGGCGGAACAGTCGAACATAGCAACTGTTTATTTGGACGGCCGTCACATTGACCCCAACCCTGATTTGTTCCAACTTAACCTGAAACAAGCTTTTGGCCTTGAACCATCAGATGATATATACCAATTCCTGGCAGCCCAAGATAGTCGTTGCATTATTTGTATTGATACCTACGAAATGTTGACGCCTCTTGACGGTTGGCTGCGTGATATATTTTTGCCTCAATTATCAGACAATACTTTATTGGTCATTGCTGGCCGCCACCCTCCTTCTTCTAGCTGGCGTATTGATCCTGGTTGGCAACAACTTGTCCGTGTGCTTCCCCTGCGTAATCTGGATGTTTCTGAAAGTCGCACTTACCTTCTTAAAAGAAATATTCCCGATAATCAACATGAAGCTTTCTTAAATTTTACGCATGGTCATCCATTGGCTCTCTCCCTGGCAGCTGATCTTTTTGCCCAACATTCTGATGTTCAGATGCAACTAGAAAAAGCACCAGATATTATCAAAACCTTGCTGGAGCAACTGGCACAAGAAGTACCCACCCCTCATCACAGGACAGCCCTAGAAGCATGCGCTCTGGTGCGGGTAACAACAGAGGGATTGCTAACAGAAATGTTAGCAGTGTCTGATGCGCATGATTTATTCGAGTGGCTGCGTGGCCTTTCTTTTCTTGATACAGTTCAACATGGCTTGTTTCCCCATGACTTGGCGCGAGATGCTTTAATTGCCGATTTGCGTTGGCGCAATCCAGATTGGTATGCCGAATTGCATCGGCGGGCACGTGCCTACTACATGAAACGTCTGGAACAAAGTGAAAGCCGGGAGCAGCGGCGTGTTTTGTTAGATTACATTTATTTACATCGGGATAATCCGGTAGTACGTCCCTATTTTGAATGGCAGGAAAATGGCACGGTGTTTACGGATAGAATGAGGGCGGAGGAAGAAACGGCCGTTCTCAGCATGATCGCCAACCATGAGGGGGCAACATCAGCTCGCATAGCCCAATTATGGCTAACCCTGCAACCCAAAGCCGTTACCGTCTTCCGCGATAGCACTGACAAAATCCAAGGTGTGTTAGTAACGCTCGCCTTAGAAAAAAGTTCATCTGCCGATCGAAAAGTAGATCCGGCCATTTCGGCTGCCTGGCATTACTTACAGAGTACCGCTCCCTTGCGAGCAGGAGAGCGCGCTACCTATTTTCGTTTTTGGCTGGCAGCTGAAACCTATCAAGATGTTTCGCCAGTGCAGAGTCGCATTTTTCTCAATATGGTACAACATTACCTGACGACTCCCGGCCTGGCTTTTACTTTTATTCCTTGTGCCGATCCTGACTTTTGGGCAGATATTTTTGCTTATGCTGATCTATCCTTCTTACCGGAAGCTAATTTTGAAACAGATGGTCATCAGTTCGGTGTATATGGCCATGATTGGCGTGCTGTTCCACCAATATCCTGGCTAAATCTGATGGCTGAACGGGAGGTTACCACCACCTCCCCCAAAAACTCACCACAATCACCCGAACCACTCATTATTCTGAGCCAATCCAACTTTGCAAAAGCAATTCGGAATGCCTTACGAGATTTTCATGATACCACTGCGCTGACTCAGAATCCTCTACTTCACTCGCAACTGGTCGTTAAGCAAGCGGGTGGTCAGAAAGATACCGACGTCTTGGTTCACACGCTGCAATCATTAATACAGGAAACGGCCGCAAGCCTGCAACAAACCCCACGCCAGGCTAAATTTTTTCGCGCCCTCCACCATACTTATTTCCAACCAGCACCTACTCAAGAAAAAGCAGCTGAAGTACTAGATTTGCCATTTAGCACTTACCGCCGACACCTACGTTCTGGAATTCAGTATATAACAGAACGTCTATGGGAAATGGAATTAAATGCTGTCAAATAAATTTGGATTTAAATATAGACAGGTTTACAAAATAGCAATAATCACCTACCGCTCCCCTATTTCAACAAGAAACAAGCAGTAAGCAGTACTCGCTCGTTGAGTACTGCTTACTGCTTGCTATTTATTGCCTAACTGCTCATCTCCACAAAGTTACCGTGCCAATGGTGGAGGAAAACCACGCCGTTGTAGGCGTTGACGCTGAGCATACCGACGGTTTGGCCGTCTTCCTGAATGTGCAGGGTGTAGTAGCCGGGAAAAGCGTCTGCGTGTTCGTCGGCGGTTTTGCCGGGCAGG
>RFGV01000182.1 GCA_003696605.1 Chloroflexota bacterium
GACGATCTCTCCCTCGAAATCATGACCATAGACATCACCACACCCGACGTTCCCACTGTGCAAGGCGTCCCTGTCACTGTTGATGGCGTCGCCCAGGTAAAAGTTGGTAGCGACGAAAGCTCCATTCGCACTGCTGCCATCCAGTTCCTCTCCAAAAGCCAGGAAGAAATCCAGCACGTTGCCCATGAGACCCTGGCTGGCCACTTGCGCGCAATCCTCGGTACACTTACCGTTGAACAACTTTACAAAGATCGGGAAGCATTTGCCCAAAAAGTACAGGAAGTATCTGGCGAAGACATGGCCAGCATGGGACTGGAAATCGTCTCCTTTGTTATCAAGGACATCAGCGACCACGAAGGATACCTGGAAGCGTTAGGACGACCTCGTATTGCCCAGGTAAAGCGGGACGCTGCCATTGGTGAAGCCCAGGCTGCCCGTGATGCCACCATAGAAAGTGCTCGCGCCCGGCAAGAAGGAGAAGCTGCCAAATTTGAAGCCGAAACCAAAATCGCTGAAAGCAAGAAAAACTTTGAAGTTCAAAAAGCCACCTTTGAGGCTGAAACAAACCGAAAGCGTGCCGAAGCTGAATTGGCTTACACCTTGCAACAAAACATCTTGAACCAGCAAATCAAAGCCGAAGAAGTTCAGATTGAAGTGGTGGCCAAGCGCAAGCAAATAGAAGTGCAGGAACAAGAAGTTCTACGCCGAGAAAAAGAACTGGAAGCCACTGTACGCAAACCGGCCGAGGCAGAGCGGTACAAAGTGCAGACATTGGCTGAGGCACGGCAATATCAGTTGCAGACAGAGGCCAGCGGTGAAGCTGAGGCCATTCGCCTCAAGGGTGAAGCAGAGGCCGAAGCTGCTAAAGCGAAAGGTTTGGCTGAAGCGGAAATTTTGCGGCGCAAAGGGCTGGCAGAAGCTGAAGCTACCATGAAGAAAGCTGCTGCCTGGAAAGAGTACACGCAAGCGGCTGTGATTCAGCAATTGCTGGACAAGTTGCCAGAAATTGCAGCGGCTATTTCTCAACCACTTTCCAAGACAGAGCGTATTGTTGTGGTGAGTAATGGTGGAGATGGCGCGGGAGCTTCTCGCATTACGCAAGATATTACAAATATCATGGCTCAAGTGCCGGCCACAGTGGAAGCATTGACTGGAATGGATTTGATGGGTGCCATTAGTTCTTTGCCCGGCTTAAAGGAAACGGGAGCCGATGGTGCGAAGGAGGATGAAGAAAGCACGTCTTGATTTGCTCCTGTTTTTTTGACTTTTGCAGATGGTTTGCTGGCTTGCCGCATAAAAGAGGCAAGCCGGTTTTTTGTTGGGGGGAAGGAGTATAGATTGGGGCCAAGCTTGGGCAGGGCTTGTGCTTTTTGTCGTTGTTGCCTGCTACAAGTTGATGGGTATAATGAAGGTTAATTGAATAAGGAACCTTCGGGGCAGGGTGAAATTCCCGACCGGCGGTGAGGTCTGGCGCAGGCCAAGCCCGCGAACCCGAAATGGCGAGCACAGTGATGACATTGGTGCATTTCGGGCCGATCTGGTGAGATTCCAGAGCCGACAGTATAGTCTGGATGGGAGAAGGTAGTTTGAGCGCGTTTGCCTATGCTTGCCCCACGATGTTGGTGGGGTTTTTTGTTAGGCGAAACGGCCGTTTCCCACGCGCACTTGTTTCCCCTGCCTGACGGATAATAGAAAATGTTTCGTTCATTTCGTTTCTTGCAACAACAACCATTGTGGCTGACCAGTCTCTTTTCTTTTGGGTTTTTATTATTGGTGTGGCAAATGGTGGTCACATGGGGGAAGTATGACCGGTTCATTTTGCCGGGGCCTTTGGATGTGTGGCGACAATTTCAGCTTGTGGTGGCAGACGGCCGTTTACTCACCCACAGCCTCTACACCATCAGCGAAATCATCCCCGGCCTGCTTATCGGTTTCCTCATTGCCACCCCACTCGGATACCTGCTTGCCAAATCTCCGTTAGCCGAGCGATTTATTTCCCCCTACCTGATCGCCTCACAGGCTATTCCCGTGATAGCCGTCGCGCCATTGCTCACAATATGGATACGCTCTACTTACTGGGCTAGAGTCCTGGTTGCGGTACTGGTCGTCTTTTTCCCCATCCTTGTCAATATTGTGGCGGGTTTACGATCTGTGCCTCAGGAATATTACGAGCTTTTTCACTCGCTTCGAGCCAGCCAATGGCAAATTTTTCGCAAACTGGAAGTACCTGCTGCTTTGCCAGTATTGCTGGCTGGACTCAAAGTCGGTGCAACCCTTTCTGTTATTGGCGCATTGGTTGGGGAGTTTGTTCAGCCCAAAAGTCAGGGATTGGGTTTTTTGCTTATCACAGCGCGCTATCAATTCAAGACTGATTTGGTCTTTGTGGTCTTATTGACCTTGGCAGCTATTGCCTTGAGCATGTATGGTTTCATTGCGTTATTGGAAAAACGTTTACTCCGCTGGCGTGACCAGCGTTAAGTGACAAATTTATTTCATCAGATACAAGGAGAGATAGAAAGTATGTTGAAACGTGCGTTACTGTTTTCTTTGTTGATGCTGTTGCTTGTGGCTTGTAATGCTGGTGGGGATGAGCCACTGCCAACATTACAACCAACGGCCGTTCCGCCCACCACATCCGCGACACAAGACACCCCAGCCGAACTAATTCACATCCGCTTGCCAATGGGCTTTATCCCCGACCCTCAATACGCCCCCTACTACGTCGCCGTAGACAAAGGCTACTATGCCCAAGAAGGCCTGGAAGTCGAATTTGATTACAGCTTTGAAACAGATGGCGTAGCCCTGGTAGGTGCCAATGAACTCCAATTTGCTATTGTCGGCGGTGAACAAGTTTTGTTGGCGCGCGCACAAGGCTTGCCAGTCGTGTACGTGCTGGAATGGTTCCAAAAATATCCGATTGCGGTGATTACTCGTGGAGATGCTGGCCTCGATGAACCAGAAGACCTGGTTGGTCACACGGTTGGGCTGCCCGGATTCTTTGGTGCTACATATGTCGGATTTGTGGGCTTGCTTTCGGCAAACGATCTCACATTGGCTGATGTGGAGGCCAGCGAAATTGGATTCAATCAGGTAGAAGTGTTCGTCAATGGGCAGGCAGATGCAGTGGTGGGGTATGCCAATAATGAGCCATTGCAATTAGCCGCTTTGGGCGAGGATATTAATGTCATTCGTGTATCAGACTATATTGACCTGGTAGCGAACGGGATTATTACCAACGAAGAAACGATAGCCAACCGCCCAGAACTGGTAGAAGGGTTTGTGCGGGCTACGTTGCGTGGTTTGGCCGACACGTTGGCCAATCCTGATGAAGCATATGAAATTAGCAAGAAGTTTGTGGAAGGGTTGGATGATAGCCGCAAAAATGTACTGGAAGCTTCATTGGAGATGTGGCGATCCGAGCCTTTGGGTGTGACTGATCCAGTATCTTGGGAGCAGACACAGAATGTTTTGCTGGAGATGGGGTTCCTGGATGCACCACTGGATAATTTGGAAGCGGCATATACCAATGAGTTTGTGCTGAAGGTTCAACCTTAAAGTATTGGAGATTAGATGAGTAACCGGCAGGCGGGCTAGTTGGCCTGCCTGCCGGCTTTTGGGGCTGATGGTTACGAAAAAAGTGGTGATGGATAAAACACATTTTTTGATTGTACGGGATGTTGATTATGCGTTTTCTGATGGGAAGCAGATTTTATCGCATGTGACATTTTCGTTGCCTCAAGGGGCGTTTGTGGCTTTGGTGGGGCAGTCGGGTGTGGGAAAATCTACATTGCTACGGATTGTGTCGGGATTATTACGGCCGTTTCGGGGCGAGGTGTTGCTCAACGGCCGTTCTCCCCACGAAGCCGACCCTTCTATTGGGCTTGTGTTCCAACACGACAATTTATTACCCTGGCGTACTGCCTATGGCAATGTACGTTTGCCATTGGAACTACGCGGTGAAAATGGCCTCCAGGCTCATGAACGCGTGCAGGCAATGTTAAAATTAGTTGGTCTGGAGGGCTATGCCGACAGCTATCCGGCTCAACTTTCTGGTGGAATGGCACAACGGGTGGCACTGGCACGGGCACTTGTGCATCAACCATCTTTGTTGTTGTTGGATGAACCATTTGGGGCGCTGGATGCCTTGACCAGAGAACGAATGGGGCGGGAGTTGTTACGCATCTGGCAGGCACATCCCGTAACAGTACTGATGGTAACGCATAGCATTACGGAAGCAGTCCTGCTGGCAGATGAGGTGTTGGTAATGAACGGCCGTCCGGCTACCATTACCCATCGCATACCTGTACCGCTGACTCGCCCACGTGAGGAGAACGTAGAGCAAACGGCCGTATTCCAGGAATGTGTAACGGCCGTTCGCTCCGCCATTCAAATCAGTTAATCAACTCCCTGACACACGGCCCTGCTGCCGCCGCCGCACACCCCAACGAATGCCAAACCAAAGCGGCAAACCAATTAAAATTGCCAGCGGCAATACATAAATGACCAGCCAGATCAACACAGTAGCCAGACCTTGCAGCGTATCCACCAACGCCTCAACAGCATCACGCGCCACCCCTTCTGGCCGCCAGCCACCAATCTCCAGCGGTTGCGCCAAAACATCCGGCGTCAAATGTACCGAAATCGTTGAATACGCCGCCGACTGACTCAGATATTGCATCCGCCCCTTAATCACCTCAATCTCACCTTCCAGGCGACTCAACTCCGCATTAACTGCCAACGCTTCTTCAACCTTCTGCGCATCATCCAAAAAACTCCGAACCCGGTCTGCCGTCGCCTCCAAATTCTCCAGTCGTGCCGAAAGATCAACATACTCCTCCGTCACATCCTGACCACTAATATTTTCCTGTTCCACTTCCACTGCCAGCAACTTGATAGCATCCAGGGCATTGCCAAAACCAGTAGCCGGTACACGCACCGTCATATCACCACTCATTACCCCTTCCCGCACCTGATATACATTACTATTTACCACCCACCCCTCGTTACTCTCAACCAGACGGGTGATTTCTCGCATAGCCTCTTCCGTATCAGTTACAACAATACTCAACTCGGCTGTGCGGATGATTAGTCGTGTTTCTGGCAGGGGAACTTGCGAGGCAAATTCTGCGGATGTGGTTCCAAAGGCCACATCACCTGCAACACTTTTCACAACGGGAGCCTCGGCCGGCGCAACCGCTTCCGTTTCCAGGACAGTTCTCTCTTCAATCAAGGTTTGTGCTTCTTGTGACGATTGGCATCCAGCCAGGATAATCATTGACAATACCAAAATCAAAACAGACCATTGTACGAGTTTTGGTTTCATTTCTTTCTCCTTTTACTGTGGGATGATTTCATCTTCATTATGGAAGACGTGTTTGGGGCAGATAATGTTCCCGTGAACGTGGCATGGTTATAGGGTGCCGCCAGATACAATCAGAGCATTTGGGCACAATTCATTGTGCCATGAATGAGTATCTGGACAGCTTTTAGGAGAGGTTAGTTTGGTTGAGGCTTAGAGCCCGTATTCAAGACGTTGAATAAGGCGAGGTGGAATATCGAATTTACGCATACGTTCCTGTGTTTCGGAGATGGGATAGCGGACACGGCGAAATTCCCAAGTCATGGCATCGGTATCAAGCAAGGCATAGGCGGCTCGTGGATCAGCATCTCGTGGTTGACCAACACTGCCAGGATTGATGATCAGACGTGGTTTTTCCAGTTGGATGGGAACATCATAAATAGGTGTATGGGCAACTATTTGGGTTATGTCAACTTCTTCGAAGAGTACGGGCACATGTGTATGGCCAACAAGGCAATAAGGTGTATCGAAATAGCTAAAGTTCATGGCAGCGGTGTAGGAATCCAGGATATATTCCCACACAGGTTGGCGCGGGCTGGCGTGGGCCAGGGTAAATGGTTCGAGTGTAATGGAGGAGGGAAGTGTTTCAAGATAGGCACGAGTTTCGGCCGTAATGGTTTTCCGGGTCCATTCGATGGCAATTTGGGCGTCTCGATTGAAGGTGGTAACGTCCAAACGGCCCAGGACAGCCCAGTCATGGTTACCAGAGAGTGCGATGTGGTCGAATTGTTGTATCAATTGCACACATTCGTTTGGATCTGGTCCATACCCGACAAGGTCTCCCAGACACCAGATTTTGTCCCACTGTCCTTGGGCGTGTGCTAACACGGTTTCCAGGGCAGTGAGGTTTGCATGAATGTCGGAAATAATGAGTATGCGCATGAAAATTCCTCAGGTTGAATTCGGCTGATAGTACAATAATACCATGTTCACGGGGGGAGGGTATAATAAATGGCACGATTTGTCTTTTTTGGGCTAAATGAGGCAATTATGGCGATATTAGATAAGTGGACATTGGATTTTGTCAGTAATTCGGTGCAACAGACGGAGCGCCTGGGGGTGCGGCTGGGGGAGTTGTTGCGGCTGAATGATTTGTTGTGTTTGTCAGGAGAGTTGGGGGCAGGGAAGACGGCACTGGCACGGGGGATTGCTCGTGGTTGGGGGGCGTCCACGCGGGTGACGAGTCCTACATTTACGTTGGTGAATGAGTATCCCCGTTTGAAGGACGGCCGTATTCTTTATCATATTGATTGTTATCGTTTGGAAACGGCCGATGAGATTGCTACTGTTGGTTTGGAGGATATTCTGTTTGGTGAGCAGCCGGTAATGATAGAATGGCCGGAACGGATACGGCCGTTGTTGCCCGAAGACAGGTTAACGGTAGAAATTACTTATTTGAGTGAGACACGTCGTGCATTGCGTTTTGTGGCATCGGGGCAACATTCAGCCTTGTTGCTGGAGCAATTCAAGCGAAATGCGTTTGGCGTATGAGAAAAAGGGAGCGATATGATACTGGCAATTGATACTGCAACACGCTGGGCTGGGCTGGCATTACACAGCGGAACGGCCGTTGTGGCCGAATACGGCTGGCACTCTGCCCAGAACCACACTGTCGAACTGGCACCTGCCTTACACCAAATGTGCTATCAGGTTGGTATCCACCTGACTGACCTGACAGCAATTGCCGTTGCTATTGGTCCTGGTTCCTATACTGGTTTGCGAGTTGGGTTAGCATTGGCCAAAGGTCTGTCATTAGCCAACAAAACCCCACTGATAGGCATATCTACGCTCGACATAGTGGCTGCCTCTCTGGGCGAATTTCCTGGCCCATTGCTCGTTGCCGCCGAAGCCGGGCGCACCCGTGTTTGTGTGGCAGAATATCGCTGGCGGGGGAGCTGGCAAATGGCCACCTCGCCTGATATTAAAACATGGGAAGATGCATTAGCCGACTTGCGTCCACCGGCACTTATTGCTGGTGAGATTACCCCGGCAGCGGCGCGACTCATTCGCCAGACCAATCGGGAATATCAGATTGCGTCACCTGCCATGTCAGTGCGCCGAGCCGGATTTTTAGCCGAACTTGGTTGGAAGCGATATCAGCAAAAACAATTGGATGATGCCGCTTCACTGGCTCCTGTCTATTTGCGTGATCCAGCCGGCAAGAAAATCACTGCTTCCCCAGAGTAACCATATGCTTCACTTACCCCATCCTTTTGCCTTGCGTGCCATGCGCCTGTCGGATATTGATGCTGTGTTGGCAGTGGACCGGCTTTCATTTCCTACACCAGCCCGGCCATCTCTGTTTGAGCATGAACTGACAGACAACCCGATTGCCTCATACCAGGTGTTGACGCTGGCAGGTGATGAGGGGGAGCAGGTGATAGGATTTGCCGGATTTTGGCTGATTGCTGATGAGGTACATGTCAGTACAATTGCTGTGCATCCTGACTGGCGCGGATATGGTTTGGGGGAAGCATTGTTGTTGAATTTGCTTTTGCTGGCTTATGCGAGGGAAGAAGCGGCATTGGCTACACTAGAAGTGCGGCGGAGTAACTTGTCAGCACAGGCATTGTACCGGAAGTATCGGTTTGAGGTGGTGGGTGAACGTCGCAGGTATTATCGGGATACGGGTGAGGATGCGTTGATTATGACTGTAGCCTCTTTGGATGAGGCATATTGGGAGTTTTTGCAGGTCCAGGTGCCGGTGGTGGTTGCCCGTTTGTCCCGTTTTGTGGCGAATTCTTTTCCAAAATCACAGGAATAATGAGGTGCTATGAGAATTTTTATCACAGGTGGCGCTGGTTTTATTGGGTGTAATAGCGCCGATGCTTTTTTGCAACAGGGTCATGAAGTTGTTGTGTTTGATAATTTGTCTCGTGTGGGCGGTCCGGCTAATTTGGCCTGGCTGCGGGAACGGCACGGAGACGGCCGTTTTCAGTTTGTGCAGGGTGATATTCGAGATTATGATGCGTTATGCACAGCGATTCAGGGAGCTGATGTTGTGTTACACCTGGCCAGTCAGGTGGCTGTAACTACCTCTGTTATTGATCCACGTCATGATTTTGAGGTAAATGCGCTGGGTACATTTAACGTGCTGGAGGCAGTGCGGCATCATTGTCCAGAAGCGGCCGTTTTGTATGCCTCTACAAACAAGGTGTACGGAAGCATGACTGGCCTGAGAGTACAAGAGCAGGCAACCCGTTATGCTTATGTGGACTACACTGAAGGAATTCCCGAAACCTATCCGCTTGATTTTCATTCGCCCTATGGTTGTTCCAAAGGGGCAGGTGACCAGTACACGATTGACTATGCCCGCATCTATGGCCTGAAGACGCTGGTTTTTCGGCAGTCTTGTATTTATGGACCCCGCCAGTTTGGCATTGAGGATCAGGGATGGGTGGCGCATTTTGTGATTGCGGCGGTGAAAGAACGGCCGATTACCATCTACGGTGATGGCAAACAAGTGCGCGATCTGCTCCACGTGCATGATTTGATTCGCGCCTACGAGCAGGGAATAGCCCGCATTGATGAGCTGGCTGGCCAGGCATTTAACATTGGTGGCGGGCCGAAAAATGCTCTGTCTGTTTGGGCTGAGTTTGGTCCTGTCTTGTCTGCTCTGGCCAAACGGCCGATTCCCGTTACATGCCGTGAGTGGCGCCCTGGCGATCAACGCGTTTTCATTGCCAACATCCACAAAGCGGCACAACTGCTTGACTGGCAACCCACCATTTCGCCTAAAGAAGGTATCCGCCAGCTTTATGATTGGGTAGTAAATAACCAGCATTTGTTTTAAATACGTCTTGTCATGCCTCTGGCAGGATGTTAAACTAACCATATGTCCCAGGCACTTTATCGCAAATGGCGACCCGCCCGTTTTGAAGAAGTTGTTGGTCAGGAGCATGTGACGCGCACGCTGCAGCGTAGTGTGGCCGCAGATCGTGTGGGGCATGCGTACCTGTTTTGTGGGCCGCGAGGCACAGGCAAAACAACAACTGCCCGGTTATTGGCCAAAGCGGTTAATTGCTTGCATGAAGATCCCGCCAAACGGCCGTGTAACGAGTGTGCCACCTGTCAGGCTATCAACGAAGGCCGCTTTTTGGATCTCATTGAAATTGATGCGGCTTCCAACACTGGTGTGGATGACATTCGGGATTTGCGAGACAAAATCAACTTTGCCCCCAATTCAGGGCGGTATAAAGTCTATATTATTGACGAAGTGCACATGCTCTCCACAGCCGCATTTAATGCCTTGCTAAAAACGCTGGAAGAACCACCGCCACATGCCAAATTTGTGTTGGCAACCACAGAAGAGCATAAAGTTCCCCTTACTATTAAATCCCGTTGCCAGCAATTTAATTTCCGCCTGTTGTCGGTAGCGGAAATTGTGGCTCGGTTGCAGTGGCTGGCAGAACAGGAAGCGTTGACGATTGAACCAGAGGCGTTGACTGTAATTGCCCGGCAGGGAGCAGGTAGCTTGCGGGATGCGGAGAGTTTGCTGGATCAACTGGTGGTTGCGCCAGGGGATACGATCACGCTGGAACGGGCGCAAATGGTGCTGGGAACGGCATCTGATACGGCCGTTGCCAATCTCACAGAAGCCTGGCTGGATGGGGACAGTGCCAGAGGGTTGGCAATTATTCATGAAGCATTGGCTGCCGGCACAGATGCCCGCCAGTTTTGCCGCCAAATGGTTATTTATTTGCGGGAACTGTTACTTTTGCAGGCAGGTGGGGCAGAAGTGACACTGGAACGGACAGCAGAGCAGCAAGCAGAAATGCAGGCGCAGGCAGCACGTGCTCCCCGCAAGGCATTAATAGAGGCGATTAAGCGGTTTAATGAAGCGGCACTGACACAAGCAGGGAGCTGGCAACCACAGTTACCGCTGGAACTGGCGTTCATTGAGTCGTTGGCCGATGGCGGAATGGGGCGCGGAGAAACGGCCGTTTCCCGACCCACACCTGCCCGCCAGACCATTCCCGACACCCAACACGCCTCCAAACCAGCCACACATTCCCCAAAAACGGCCGAAACCACCCCCAGCCCACCACCAAAACCAACAACCACTCAACCCGAACCCGTCACCACAAGACCCATCACCCTCGCCGAAGTCACCCAGGCCTGGCCAGACATGCTGGCCCTTGTGGGGCAAAAAATCAAAAACCTGCCCCCCCTGCTCAACATGGGCAAACCCTTAAACGTCGAAGGCACCAACACCATCATCTTGGGTTTCGACTACCCCATCTTCAAAGACAAATTTGACAAAACCCAAGGGGCTGCCGACGTTATCATTGACGCCTACACCCACCTTTTAGGCGCAAAATGCACCCTGAGAGCAGTTATTACCGACCAATACACCATCCCCATCTCCCCAGACGAATTCCGGGCATTCGCCGATGAAGTGGGAGGCATAGTAAAAGAAGAAGACGAAGAATAATCAGTAAGTAAAAAACCATTTACTGCATCCAAACTTGTAGTAAAAACACAAACTTACAGGAGTTTATAATGAGCAAAAGACCATATCGTAGTGGCAAAGCCAAAAAGCCAAAAGCAAATCCGCGAAACATGCTGGCACAATTCCAGCAAATGCAACA
>RFGV01000183.1 GCA_003696605.1 Chloroflexota bacterium
ATTGCGTTTAATAATGGTATGATAACCTTGGGCAATTTCATAGATTGTACCGTCAGCGCCGGGATACAGGTCGGGCTGGGCGCTAAACCCTGTCTGTCGCCATACTTGACTTCCTGAGGAATCGAATTTGACCAAATGGTGCTCGTATTGCGGCTCGCAACCCGTCGTATCGATGCAGCCCCGGCGCAGGCAATTGTTAACGGCAAAGTCGAAGTACAGGATTTGACCGCCGTGATCGTCCACGCTGACAACATCTCTGTGTTCCACGCTCCAGCCGGCATTGCCGTAGTCCGATAGCCATACGAGACCACCATTGGGGGAAATTGCCCCTACCACAGGTGACGACACAACGCAAGCAAATGAGTTTGACTGGCTTTTGGTACCGAAGTAGTTTATTTGTCCACCGGCTGTCACGCGCGTGTTTGACGGCGTCGGCCATGAACCCCAAGATATACAGGATCCATTACAGGACACCTCAGTAGTTGCCAGAGCGGCTCCCGAAGGGGACAGTTTACGGACAAACATGTCGCTCCCGTTGTAGGTGGTATCATCGGGTTCCTTTACTCCAATCACATACAAGTTGCCGAGGCTATCTGTCCCGCTCATTGTGGCCTGATCCTTGGGGCCGAGCGTAAGGACCCGAGTCCACGCGACCTCTCCATTGGGGTCGTACTTTGTGATGGTTGTACTGGGATTATGTGTCTCGACCGCGTACGCATGGCCCCCTCTATCTATGACCGTCGTGTTTTGGTAAGGCACATCAACCGACCACTCAAAAACCAATTGCGCCTCCGATGAGCTCATGAGCAGGAGCGACACGAGCGCGGCAACGTATAAGTTGTAGATCTTCAACACGACATCTCCTCTACAGTACTGGTCTTAGCTCTGTTTCCGTCATTACCTGTTGTCACAATCCCCAGTGTGTCTACCGTCCGGTTCGGGGCATCACCGGAAACCCGTATCAGATACAATTTCTGACCCGTCAGGGCGTCACGGTTGGCGTCCATCGGTATCATGTCAGGAAGCGGCGCCAGCTTGGCAGTGTGGCGTCGGTTCAGGATGAAGAGATTATGCAGCGTATTGGGTACAATGCGCCCACCTACCAAGCCGGGTATATGTGATGCGGTTACTACTGTTCCATCATTCTCATCTATTTGATAAACGGAGGCATTCAAACCGGATGCTATTATGATGTGTCCCTCAAGATCAAATCCCCACGACCCTTGAGCTAGTGAGAACATCCATCTGGTTGTTCCGTCAGCACTAAGACACTCGTATTGGAATGTGCCGCTACTATAAAGTGAGACAATGATGCCGTTGTCGGTCGGGTTTTCCGCAAAGCCCCTAAAGTACTGTCCGGCTGGCAGTGTGTCCGTCCACAAGGTATTGAACTCATCATCCTCTTTGATGAACGTTTGATCATTGGTGTATTCATAGATTGAACCTGAATGCCCAAGTTCCCGGCCATAATCATAATACGAAAGTAGTGTTCGCCAGATAATACCGGCAGATGGGCTGCATTTGATCAGCCACCGCTCAGAGGTCGAATCAGGATGTGGTTGTTCCTTGAAGAGCACTTCGACCACGAACTCCCGGTTTACATCCGGCCCTCCGATAATCTGTACGTATCCCACACCTGAAGACCAGGTAGGATGATTGCCTTCGAGGATGTCTTTCCATAATAAACCATTATCATTGATAGCAAGAATCAAGGATAGATTATAGACGTAATCACCGCTATACACTTCATTCGTGTACCCGGCAAATAACATATTCCCCGCGGAACCCACACCGACATCCATGATTCTCTCGTGCCAGGCGCTGTAGCGATATAGATCGCCTCCCAGGTCAGTTACAGTGGATTGCGCCAGAAGTGTCCCGTCAGGTGAGTACTTGCTATAACCTGCAACATGAATATAGCCGCTTTGTGGAGGTGATTGGGTACTATCTATTGCGACAAAGATGTTGCCGCCA
>RFGV01000184.1 GCA_003696605.1 Chloroflexota bacterium
ATACCGCACCTCCGGATGTTGTTCCTGATGTTCATCCTTCGGGTCGGATGCCGGGTGCACTTCCTCTTTGACCAGCTGCGGCAACACCTGCTCCACCTCCTGGGCGATCAAGCCAAACTGCTCGCCTTCCGGCAGGTGCATAAACCGGTATTCCTCTTTAAAGCGGTATTGCTTACCATGCAGCCGGCTGACAATCGAGAGGGCATCCTCTATCGGTGCCTCCCCGGTTTTCAACCGCGCATCGGAGGGGTTGCTGAACGTACCGGTGACTGTAACATTGCCACTAAAATATCCGGCATAATTGGTGGATCCTGAAGTTTGCCCAACACCAAATACAGAATAATTTGCTCCGGAACCATAGGCATGTCCACGGATGCCATATGAGCTACCTGAAGTAGCTGAAGCGTACCCGTAAACACCATAACGATTACCTATTCCGCTGGCGCCAGCACTTCCGTAAATGCCATACAAACCACCGCTAAAATAACCACCATAGCCATATCCGGGATTTACATCGGCTTTGCCATATACTCCATAAGCATGATAATGTGATGAATTTGTCACCTCTCCAAAAACAGCCGCATCCCCGCTGTATATACTTGTGTAAATCCCGTGAATCGTATAATTAGCGTTGCCCTGCTCTGCTGTGATATTGCCCATCACATGTACATCTCCGGTCGCATCAATTGCATTTGTCGAGGTAGCAAGATCCACCCGGTTGCCGCTGGTCTCATGCCATGCACCTACACCCACTCCATTGGAAAAACCCAGCACTCCATAGTTGTCAACCGTAGATACACCAGCAGATATGCCCAATACTCCGATTTCATATCCAGGTAAGTCCAATGAATCCTCCCCGGCAAAATCAGTTGATCCCTGCACGCCCAGATACCCTGAAGTATTATAACAGTTTATCCCTTTTACACCCGCTGTACCAGAGGTGCAATTTACATTGCCCGTTAAACCCCCTAAAGCCTGTATATCCCCATATACAGCCAGTTTTGCTGCAGGGGAGGTGGTACCAATACCTACGTTGGTACCATTGTCGTATATCTGGCTACATACGGCTGTGCTCCCGTTTGATTTTACAACATAATCCGCCAATCCACAACCCACCGGTCCAGGAGGTCCCGTGGGACCCTGAATGCCCTGCGGACCTGTCGGTCCGGTAGGCCCTGGGCTTCCGCCCATCGTGAGCGATACCCAGCTTGCACCATCGTAGCCTTCAAAGTCCGTCCCGGTCCAACGCAAAGTACCTGCCAGTGTGGATGACGAATTGCCGATGGTCAGGCTTCCCTGCAGCCACCCATTGCCATTGTTGGCATGGATAAATCCAACAGGCAGCCCTGTAGATGTCCTGAATTCATACCGTGCATCTGTGGCGTTGAAAAACAAGCCGTAATTGGTGTTGACCGAATACTGAAAGGCATACTTGTTCGCCCCCACCTGCAAAGCGCCCTGGGGCTCGATGTTCCCCCTGATCCAGGTATCCCCCGTGCTGGCATTCGTGCTCCACACCCGCTGTCCAGCTGAATTCTTAAATTCATACCGCGTGTTGGTCGCATTGAAATACAACCCCAGATTGGTGTTCAGCGTGTATTGAAATGCATACTCGTTTGGTCCGATGGTAATCGTCTGTGCATTGG
>RFGV01000185.1 GCA_003696605.1 Chloroflexota bacterium
AATGAATTGAAAACAACAGCCCATGAATGCGTGGGATTTATTTCGTTGTCAGATCATCCCCCGCCAACTCGGCCTTCAGTGATGCCCATAACGCCTGATATGCTTGCAGGCGGGCGGCGGCTGCTCGTTTGGCTGGTTCTGTGTGCATGCTGGCTACTGTTTTCTCCTGCCAGTTTGCTCCTTCGCCGCGCTCAATGAGTTCTGCCAGGCTGTGGGTTTTTCCCTCGGCCAGAAACATGCCGGTCCAGTGGAAAACGGCCGTTAGCCCGATCTTTGCCAGTTTATCTGCATCCCACAAGACCATAGACTCCAGATTTGTCAGTGGTTCTTCCCGCCATAATCCCATGTGGTCGGCAATCGCCTGTGCCACGCTTTCGATTTTATCTGGGGGGAAATCTGTCTGTGGCAAAAATTCGCGGGCAAACTTTGCCCCTTCTTGTGGATGGCGGTCTTTGGCCTCTTTGCGGATGTCATGCAGCCAGGCAGCAGCTTCTACAATTTCCTGGTCTGCGCCAGTAAGTTCGGCCAGCTTTTGGGCCAGTGTGACAACGGCCGTTACATGTTCCCACCGATAATTAAATGGTGGCTCCTCCATTCCCGACCGTTGCCGCGCCTCCGCCACAGTTGCTTCATACATCACATTTCGTACGGCTTCTCGCCATGATAATCGTTTGGTTGTATTCCTGGTTTCCGCGTCCATAGGCGCTTTATTTTAGAGGATGGGACATTTTGGGCAACTTGTACTCAAATGTAAAGGATGCTTGACAAAGTAGTGAGCTTGTTGTAAAGTAAACTTTACAGTATGTCGTGTCTTGTTTACATTTATTACTGGTTTTGGAGAGAAAATATGGAAGCTGTGATTGAAGTAGACCAGACTAAATGGACAATTACCAGACAACGCGCTCTGGTTAGCAACAGGCCTCATGGTCTACGCACTCGCTTTTGGTTTAATGAGCATTCACAAATTTCGTTGGCTGTAATCAAGGAGGAAACCACAATGAACAAAGTAATGAAACAATACACACGCGAATTTTTACTGGCAATGGGGTTATATGCCATCCTGGTCTTTGGTACGTCTTACATCATACACCAGATGGAAAACTCTATCTGGCGTTATCCCATCGCCATCCTGCCGGTATTACCAATGATATTAGGCGTTGTTGCTTATCTCCGCCTCCTCAACAGGATAGACGAGTTACAACAAAAGATTCACCTAAACGCCATATCACTGGCCGCAGGCGCAACAGGCATTATTACCTTCACAATAGGCTTTTTACAAACGGTTGGTTTTCCCGACCTGTCCTGGATATTCATTTTTCCGTTATTAATCGCTTTGTGGGGAATCAGCATACTCATTTTCACGTTGAGGTACTCATGAAAAATCGGTTACGAGTTCTTCGGGCAGAACGGGACTGGTCACAGGCCGATCTGGCTGAGCGACTGGGTGTTTCCCGTCAGACAATCAACGCCATTGAACGAGGAAAATACGATCCAAGTTTGCCGCTCGCCTTCAAAATAGCGCAAGTATTTGAGCTATCCATAGAGGAAATTTTCATTCCGGACTGGAAAGAAGACACAGATATATCCAGTAAAAAATGAAGGATTGGTTTAAACAAGGATAAAAACAAAAAGAGGGCATCTTTTGGTGCCCTCTTTTGATAATAAGTCCGGCTATAATGAATCAGGCATGCTCTGCTTGCAGGGCATCATTGACCAGTTTTGCCAGCCATTCATCGGATTCTTGAGTGTGAAGACAGCTTTCTTTCCATTGCTGATTGTCGGCAATTTCCTCCAGAATCATGGCGGCCAATGCGTCCTGCTCCCACCGGGGCAACTTGCTCGCTTTGGCGAACGCCTCTTCTAGTAACTTCGTCATGGTATCACCTCTTCCACAAGTGATTTGCTGCAATTATACACAAAAACAGGGGGCATTTGTCAATTCCTATTTTTGTGCGGGGGATACGGCCGTTAGTGGCGGACTCAGAAAGTTGCTACAAAAGTAAGGTGTCAGTCGTTTTTAGTGATGTGTATTCTGATCTGCAAAATGCAGTTTCCTCATCCCTGTTCCCGCACTATAATTACAGTATGATTTATTTTCTGTTTGCATTGGTGGGTTTGTTGGCTGGTGGCGTGATTAATGTGCTGGCTGATGATTTGCCGAGGCGGGTTCGGCCACAACGTCCTCATTGTGGGCAGTGTGGGTATGTGTATGCGCCGTCTGGGTGGTTGGCGATAGGGCGTTGGTTGTGGGGGGATAGGGTGTGTCCGGAATGTGGGGCCAGGATGCGGTGGCGGGCTGTGGGTGTGGAACTGACAACGGCCGTTCTTTTTGCCATCTTGCCCCTTATCATCACGCATCCCCTTACCCAGGCGGTTTATGCGCTTTACATGGCGGTGCTTATCCTTATTATCGTCATTGATCTCGAACATCGTCTCATCCTTGATATGATTACCTTACCGGGAACACTATTCGCCATTGCCATCAGCTACCTCCTTCCTCCGCAGGAAAACACAATGCGTCTGGCTCTGGCCGGGGCGATTGCCGGCTTTTTGATTTTTTACCTGATCTATTGGATAGCCCAATTCTTCTATGGGGCGGGGGCGTTGGGGCTTGGTGATGTCAAGCTGGCATTACTGATGGGGGCTATGTTAGGTTTTCACCGCATTTTCTTTGCCCTGATGCTGGCAATCATGTTAGGTGGCGTGGTTAGTCTGTTGCTTCTTCTCACACGCCGTATAAACCGGCATACCTATCTTCCCTATGGGCAGTATTTGGCTGTGGCAGCTATTATCATGCTGCTCTGGGGTGTACAGGTTTACAACTGGTATATCCAATAAATTTCAGATAATTCAAAAGAGGTTGTCGTGAATGTTTTAGAACGAATTCAACGGGCTGGTGTGGTTGTGTTGTTGCCTGGTGATATTCCCTGGCAACGAATTGTGCCGATAGGGGATGCGTTGTTGGCTGCACCAATTCAGGCAGTGCAAGTTTTGGCTAATTCTCCGCATGCAGTCCGTGTTATTTCTGATTTGCGGCAACGGGGTGGGGAACATTTGCTGGTGGGGGCTGGGGATGTGCAAACAGAGGCAGAAGTTGATGCTCTGGTAGATGCTGGTGCCCAATTTGTGCATTCTTCCCGTTTGACACAGGCGTTGTATCGTCGTTGTCAGGCGCGTGAGGTGCTTTATCTGCCAGGGGTGATTAGTCTTTTTGCGGTGCAGATGGCGCAGGAGTTGGGTTGTGATATTGTGCAGTTGACCACAGGTGGGCCGTCTGGTCCG
Organism: Chloroflexota bacterium; assembly: GCA_003696605.1. Classification (GTDB taxonomy): domain Bacteria; phylum Chloroflexota; class Anaerolineae; order Promineifilales; family Promineifilaceae; genus J033. Next base: position 3,283 of record RFGV01000185.1, read on the forward strand.
GATTTTGTACGGGTGGTGCGGCAGGCGGTGCCGGATGTGGCGGTGATGGTGGCGGGGGATGTAACGGCCGTTAATGCGGCTGCTTATTCTCTTGCCGGTGCCGTTGCTGTTGCCGTGGCTGAACCGATCTATACTGGTTCTGACCAACCAATGACAGATATCATCACTCAGGCACGCCGTTTGCAACGAGCGTGGGAGGCAGGTGAACCATGACATCAGCAGAAGTGCACGAGACTGGAGACGGGATTGAAATACGGCCGTTAACCACACTAGACGAAATTCGCCAGACAGAAGAAATTCAGCGAATTACCTGGAACATGGATGATCTGGAGGTGATACCAGCACATCTGATGCATGCATTGCAGCATAACGGTGCGGTCTTGCTAGGGGCATTCCATGAGGGCAAGATGGTGGGGTTTGTCTTTGGTGTGTTAGGGACACAGTACACGCCCCGCCGTAAAGATCAGGTGGCGGCTGCTCGCCTCAAAATGTATTCTGTGATTACTGGTGTGTTGCCTGCTTACCAGAAGCAGGGCGTTGGGTATCGGCTCAAGCTGGCACAGCGAGATTTTGCCAGCCGAATTGGTGTGCGGCTGATTACCTGGACGTATGATCCGCTGGAAAGTGTGAACGGCCGTTTCAACATCGGCAAACTGGGAGCTATTTGTCATACCTATCTGCGTGATTTTCATGGGGAAATGGGTGGAATTAATGCCGGTTTGCCAACTGACCGCTTTGAGGTGGAGTGGTGGATAACCAGCAATCGCGTCCAGAGCCGTACTGCTCAACAAAGACGGCCGTTAGACCTGGATTCCCTGCTGGCTGGTGGGGCGCTACTCATCAACGAGGCCACCTTTAATCATGCCGGTTTGCCTGTGCCACCCCCAAACTATGTTAATCGCCCCAGTAACTTGATGCTTGTGGAAATTCCGACAAATTTTCAGCACATCAAGCAGACAGACCCCGAACTGGCTCGCCGTTGGCGCGACCATACACGCCACCTTTTCGAAGAACTGTTTCACAGCAATTTTGTGGTAACTGACTTTGTCTTTCATCGTGACCCAAACGGGCATGACCGCAGCTATTATTTGCTCACCTATCGGGATTCCTGATCATGAAGATAGAACGTGTGGATTTATATCATATTAGCCTGATGTTAAAACGGCCGTTTGTCACCAGCTTTGGCCCCCAACAGGAACGCCAATGCCTCATTCTGGCACTACATAGCGAAGGGCTTGTAGGCTGGGGCGAATGTGTAGCCACCAACGACCCCGGTTACAGCTATGAAACTGTGCAAACTGCCTGGCACATTCTCAGCGACTTCCTCATTCCGGCCATATTAGGACGTGATTTGCAAGAGCCGGAGCAATTGGGTGACTGGTTGCGGTTTGTGCGTGGGCATCCACTAGCCAAAGCTGCACTTGATCAGGCAGCATGGGATATAACTGCCCAGCGGGATGGTCTCTCATTTGCCCAAAAACTGGCACAACCTTACGCAGAAGGCGCACGGGCACGGGTGAAAGTGGGAGTCAGTATAGGCATTCAGCCCACTATTGCCGAAACACTAACCCTGATAGAGCAATACCTGGAACAGGGATACGGCCGTATCAAACTCAAAATCAAACCCGGCTGGGATATAGAACTGGCCCAGGCCGCCCGCCAGACATTTCCCCACGTTCCCATCATGCTCGACGCCAACTCCGCCTACCAGCTAGCCGATGTCCCCATCTTCCAGGCAATGGACAACCTGAATTTGCTAATGCTGGAACAACCTTTAGGTTACGAAGATATTTACGACCATAGTCAATTACGACCACTCATTCGCACCCCGCTTTGCCTCGATGAGAGCATTCACTCTGCCGATCATGCCCGCTATGCATTGGCACTGGGGGCATGTGACATTATCAACATCAAACCGTCGCGCGTTGGTGGCTGGACAGAAGCCCGGCGTATTCACGATCTGTGTCGTGAACAAGGTGTTCCTGTTTGGGTAGGGGGGATGCTGGAAACTGGCGTAGGACGGGCCGCACAACTGGCATTGGCATCGTTGCCCGGCTTTACACTGCCGGGTGATATTTCTGCTACCGACCGGTATTATGCAGAAGATATTGCGACGCGGTTTACACTCAATCAGGAGGATAGCACTATTACTGTGCCAACTGGACGGGGGTTGGGTATTGAAGTGGACGTCGATCGATTAACGGCCGTTTCCCTCCGCCGTCAAACCTTTACAAAGTAACCCATTCCTTCCATAATACAAAAAAAATACAGAAAACAATACAAATCAACCACAATAAAGAGGCCACCATGTTCACAGACAAAACAATCGCATTTATTGGTAGTGGCACAATGGCCGAAGCCATGATACGCGGCCTGCTCAATCAAAACATTGTTCAGCCGCAGCAGATTATCGCTTCCGGGCCACGTCCGGAACGAGGCGAACAACTCAAACAACAACACGGCATTCGGGTAACAACCGACAACGCCTTGGCCGCCGAAGAAGGACAAATTGTCGTACTGTCGGTCAAACCACAGGTACTTAACCATGTTATGCACGAAATTCGGGGACATTTGCGGCGGCAGGATTTGTTACTTTCCATTATCGCAGGCGCACCCATCGTCAAACTGGCCAACGGTGTTGCTCATGCGGCTGTGGTACGCGCCATGCCCAATACACCCGCTCAGATCGGGCAAGGAATTACCGTCTGGACAGCCACCCCAGAGGTCAGCCAGGAACAGAAAGAGCAAGCCCGCGCCATTTTGGGGTCGTTGGGGGATGAAGTGTTTATGGATGACGAAAGTTATCTGGACATGGCAACGGCGTTGAGCGGTTCTGGTCCGGCTTATGTGTTTATGGTTATGGAGGCGATGATTGACGCGGGAGTCCATATGGGGTTTTCGCGGCGAGTGGCAACACAGTTGGTTTTCCAGACAATGCGGGGGTCGGTAGAGTTCGCTGCCCGTTCTGGCAAGCATGTGGCCGAATTGCGGAATCAGGTTACGTCGCCTGGGGGGACGACGGCAGAGGCTTTGTATCATATGGAGAAAGGGGGGTTGCGTACTGTGATTTCGCGCGGAATTTGGGCTGCTTATCAGCGTTCGGTGGCGTTGGGACGGGGGGATGAGCATCGTGGCCCGGATAGCTGATCCGCCGGTTGTTGTGTTGCAGGTGGATGGTCGCTGGCTGGGGTTTGTGGAGCCAGTCGGTGAACTGGTTGCCTGGCGGCCGGATGAGGTGTGGGGGGTGTTGCAGGCGGTCGAAACGGCCGTTTCTCGTCATGCTTTGTATGCTGCTGGCTTCCTCACCTATGAGGCGGCGCTGGCTTTTGGGCTGCCAACACATTCTCCGCCAGCGGGTGAATTGCCATTGCTTTGGTTTGGCCTCTTTCGTCAGCCTGTTGTGTGGCTGGAATTGCCTCAGGTGGCTGGCAAATTTGAGCTGGGGGAATGGCAAACGGCCGTTTCTCGCCAGCAGTATATACAAGCCATCCGTCAGATTAAGGCACACATTGCTGCCGGGCATACCTATCAGGTCAATTACACCTTTCCCTTGCAAGCTTCCTTTGCCGGAGATACCTGGACGTTATTTCACCAGCTCACACGGGCGCAGCAAGCGGCGTATATGGCTTATGTGGATTTGGGTGAATGGGCTGTTTGTTCGGCCTCGCCAGAACTGTTTTTCCGGCAAAACGGCCGTTTTCTCACAGCCCGCCCCATGAAAGGTACAGCTCCCCGTGGCCGTACCCTCGCCGAAGACCAGCAAAACATCGCCTGGTTACGCCAGTCCGAAAAAAATCAGGCCGAAAACGTCATGATTGTGGACATGATCCGTAACGATTTGGGGCAAATTGCGCGCACAGGCTCAGTTCAAGTGCCTTCGTTGTTTGATGTCGAACGTTACCCGACAGTTCTGCAAATGACATCTACCGTTACGGCCGAATCTGACGTCGGCTTTGCCAGCATCATGCGAGCTATGTTTCCTTGTGCTTCCATCACTGGCGCACCCAAGCGGCGCACCATGCAAATTATTCAGGCTTTGGAGTCGGGGCCGCGCGGCATCTATACGGGCACAATCGGTTACCTGGCTCCGGATGGTAAAGCACGGTTTAATGTGGCCATTCGCACGGTGACGGTTAATCAGCAAACAGGGCGGGCAGTCTATCATGTGGGTAGCGGCATTGTGTGGGATTCGGATGCTGAGGCGGAGTATGAGGAGTGTCGCCTGAAAGCGGCGGTGTTGGTGCAGGAACGGCCGTTTTTCCAGTTGCTCGAATCCATTTTGTGGACACCAACGAAAGGCTATTTTTTGCTGGCAGAACATCTACACCGTCTGGCTGGTTCGGCCGAATATTTCGGTTTTCGCGTAGATGTTGAGCAGTTGTCCCGCGAATTGCACCAGTTCGCCCGCACATTATCCACAAAAAGCAAAGTGCGGTTGCTGGTAACGGCCGATGGCCAAACAACGCTAGAGGCATCCCCATTGCCCGTTTCGCAAAGCCAGCCGATACAAGTTGGTTTGGCTACGCAACCAGTTGACTCAACCAATATCTGGCTCTACCACAAAACAACGCACCGGAAGGTATATGAACAGGCACGGGCGGCTTGCCCGGAATGTGATGATGTGATTTTGTGGAATGAGCGGGGGGAAATAACTGAAGCAACAACGGCCAATGTGGTTGTGCGGCTGAATGGGGAGCTGGTCACACCGCCTGTTTTGTGTGGTTTGCTGGCAGGGAGTTATCGGGCGCACTTGCTGGCAAACGGCCGTATTCGTGAGCAGGTCATCCCCTGGCAGCAGTTACCCAATGCAGAAGAACTTTGGCTGATTAACTCCGTACGGGGCTGGCGGCGGGCAGTTTTACACACCAAGCCCCAACCTCAACCGGCCTGACGGGATTGTTGTTGCATTGGTTGCGTGTGGCGTGTTTGAATAATTTCTGCCAGAATGGCCACAGCGATTTCTTCGGGGGTTTGTGCGCCAATATTCAGTCCCACAGGTGCATGAATACGGCCGATTTCGGCTTCGGAAAACCCCATATTGGCAAGTCGTTGCCGTCGTTTGGCATGGGTTTTTTGGCTACCGAGTGCGCCAATGTAAAAGACCGGACTGTTGAGAACTATCTTGAGGGCGGGATCGTCAATTTTGGGGTCGTGGGTGAGCATAACAACGGCCGTTTCTGGCGTCAGGTTGATATTGGCAAACGCTTTATCTGGCCACGCCTGAATAAGTTTGTCCACATGCGGAAATCGCTCCACATTGCCAAAGGCACGGCGTGGATCAACCACAATGGTTTGAAAGCCTGCTGTTTTGGCCATGTTGGTAAGGGCCACAGCAATATGAACGCCACCAACCATGATTAATTTAGGTGCAGGCCGAATCACATCTATAAACAACTCAATCTCGTCATTGAGAAACAAACGTTGGGAGTGAGTGGCTGCCAGAGCCATAAGCCGTGTGCGCTTATCCAACTCTGCGTCCAGGCTGCCCACTTGTTCCCCCTCCTGGCTAAAGGCAGCCTTGCGCCCCAGCAATGATGCCGGACCACGAATCACTGTGACAGTGGCGCCGGCTTTGTCCTGTGCGATGAGTTGGTGGATAAACTGGTAAACGGCCGTATCTAGCCGTTCCACAAACACCTCAATCGTCCCCCCACAAGCCAGACCCACATCCCAGGCTGTTTCATCTGCCACGCCAAAATGGAGCAAACGGGGTTGTCCACTTTCCAGAACCTCCATACCCGCTTCAAAAACAGACCCTTCAATACACCCGCCGCTCACTGAGCCGCTAATTTGCCTCTCTGGCGTGAAGGCCATTTTTGCCCCCACCTTACGCGGTGCTGATCCCCACGTTTGAATGACAGTTGCCAGGGCAATTGATTTGTTTTCTGCAAGCCAGTTATCTACATCAGTCAAAATCTCTTTCATATTCTCTTGTCCACAGTTGTTTTACCGGCGTATAAAGGCTGCTCCATAAAGTGGAATCTGACGGCGAGACGGCCGTTTTTGGGCTGTAAGAGCCGCCAGATGTGTAGCCAGATCTGCCAGACTGCTCAGATTGTGTACTGGTAAAAAATCATCAATATACGGTAATGCAGCCTGCATCCCCCGCGTTAGTGGTTCATAGCGGGGAGAACCCAGCAAGGGATTGAGCCAGATCAATCGGTAAGCACTCCGCTGCAAACGGCCGATTTCTTGCCGCAACAACGTCGGATCCCCCCGATCCCACCCATCACTAATCAGCAACACCACTGCTCCTTGCCCCAGCACACGCCGCCCCCAACGAAAATTAAACGCCTTCAGAGCATCCCCAATGCGCGTTCCACCTGCCCAATCCGGCACCGCATGCGCCACCTCATGCAACGCCCGGTCAATATCTCGCCCCTGCAACTGGCGCGTGATACGTGTCAGGCGTGTGCTGAACACAAATGCCTCCACATGCTGCTCCAGACCTGCTGCCAGGCTATAAATAAAGTGGAGCAAAAGGCGCGTATATCGTTCCATCGAACCACTAATGTCGGCAATGATGACCAACGGCCGTGGCTTAAACTTGGGTTGACGCCGCGGCAACTCCACCATTTCGCCACCATAACGCAGGTTTCGGCGCAAACTGCGGCGCAAATCAAGTTGTCGTCCTGCGCCTGGCTTTTGGCGTCGGGTACGTCGCTCTCCCAACTCCCACACCATTTCAGCCATCATCCGTTTGATTTCCCGTACTTCTTCTTCGGTCAAGTCCGCAAAATCTTTTTGGCGCAATATTTCCCGACGGCTATATGTTTGGGTGACTTCTATGATTTCCTGTGTTTCTTCAGGTTCGTTGTCAGAATCATCATTGTTGGCAGCAGATGGTTCTTGTAAGGAAGGGGGGGCGATAATGGGTTGCATTTCCGGATGGCTACGGCGTAATAACCCGCCGGTAATTTCGACGCCCTGTTCAGCGGGTTTGCGCCAAAAAAGGTCAAAGGCATAGTCAAACAGGGGAATGTCTTCGCGGCGGTGAACAAGGAGGCTGCGAGCTGTGTAGTAGAAGTCGGTTTTACGGCCGATTTCTACATAGCCTAGTGCTTCAGCCAGGTCTATCATACGTCCGGGATTGACATCCAGTCCCAATGCCCGCAGCAGCCTTCCAAACAGCACCAGGTTGTGTAACAGTTGTCCTTGTGCTTCTGGTTGTGTCATGTGCCTGTGTTCACTTTCACCCGTTCCAGAATGTGGCGGGCAACCTGTCCGTTTACTTTGGCGATATCATCCTGGTATTTGAGAATGACGCCGAGCGTGTCTTCGATGATATTGACTTCGAGGGCGTGTTGGTCCAGAGCAACAAGCGCAGCTGTCCAGTCCAGGGTTTCGGCTACACCGGGAATTTTGTACAAATCTACCTGGCGGAGTTCCTGAATGAATCCGGTAACTTGTCGGGCGAGTTGTTCGGGGGCGTGGGGGATTTTGGTGCGGACGATTTCGTATTCTTTTTCAAAGCTGGGGTAGTCGATCCAGTAGTAGAGGCAGCGTCGTTTGAGGGCGTCGTGGACTTCGCGGGTGCGGTTGGAGGTGAGTACGACGACTGGGGGGTGTTTGGCCTTGATAGTGCCGATTTCGGGGATGGTGATTTGGAAGTCGGAGAGGACTTCGAGGAGGAAAGCTTCGAATTCTTCATCGCTGCGGTCTATTTCGTCGATGAGCAGGACGGGGGTTTGGGTGTTGGTTTGGCGGATGGCGCGGAGTAACGGCCGTTCCAATAAGAATTCTTCACCGAACAGCTCTGCTTCTGCCGGGCGTTCTCCTCTTGCTTCCAGGAGCCGAATATGGAGGAGTTGCCGGGTGTAGTTCCATTCATAGACAGCCTGGTTAATATCCAGCCCTTCATAACACTGGAGGCGGATGAGGTTTGTATTGAGCAAGCTGGCGATGACTTTGGCGATTTCGGTTTTGCCTACGCCGGGTTCACCTTCCAGGAATAACGGCCGTTGCAGTTTGAGGGTAAGAAAAACGGCCGTGGCTAATCCCCTGTCGGCAATGTAAAAATGTTCACGTAATGCCTGCTGTAACTGGTCTATTGATTCAATCTGCATACTTGCTCCATGTTCTGAAAAGCCAGATATTTGGCTATGTGTTTTTCATATCAAATTATAACAAACAAACAAACAAGTTACTGGGCGGTAAATCCGCCATCTACGGTCAGGGTGGCGCCATTGACAAAAGAAGCCTTGTCGGATAGCAACCAGACAACCGCTTCGGCGACTTCTTGTGCTTCGCCCAGGCGACGGGAAGGATTCAGGCGAATTGTGGCATCATAAAATTGAGGCAGTCGTTCAAATACGCGATCCATCATGGGGGTACGAATGACAGAGGGGCATACGGCGTTGACGCGGATGCCTTTGCGGCCGTATTCCACAGCAGCTGAACGGGTTAAGCCTACTACACCATGTTTGCTGGCTCCGTAAACGGGCATGCTGTGTGTGCCTACCAGGCCGGCGGCCGAGGCTGTGTTGACAATTGCCCCACTTCCTTGTTGCAACATTTGCCGAAGTTCGTACTTCAGGCACAGCCAGACACCTTTGAGGTTGACGGCCATAATGCGGTCGAAGTCGGCTTCGGTAACGTCGGCTGTACGGACGATCTCCCCTTCTATGCCTGCGTTGTTGAAGGCGCAATCCAGACGGCCGAAATGGCTGACAACATGTTGAATGGCTTGTTCTACCTGGGTGGCCTGGGTAACGTCGGTGTGCAGATAGATGGCTTCGGTGTTGTGGGAATGGAGTTCGGCTATCAGTTGTTCGCCTTGTTCGTCGGCGATGTCGGCAATGGCCAGTTTTGCGCCTTCGCGGGCACAGGTCAGGGCAGTTGCCCGGCCGATACCGGATGCACCACCAGTAATGAAGATGATTTTGTTTTCGAGTAGTTGTATCATTTTTCACCTGCCTGTGTAACTGGTTTTGTGAGATTTTGTTTATTGGTTGGTAGTGGGTTGGCGGGGAAACGGCCGTTCTGGTACATCTTCCAGCAATCCCCCATGTCCTAGCGCGTAAATATCTGCCCGTGTCAGACGATCACCCACCAGCAAGCGTGGCAGCACCCAATCGACCACATTGATCTTGGGGCTACGCACACAGCCTGGCGCGCCCAGCACGGGGACATCTTTCAGGTATGCCAGCATAAGCAGGTTACCCGGATCGACTGGTGCACCAAAACAGGCCACTTCGCCGCCAGCTTTTCTAATTGCTCTGGGCGCGATGTCGTGTTCGTCCATGATGGCTGTTTCACCTGCCAGAATGATCAAATCTGCGCCCAGTTGTTTGTGAGTTTGCAAAGCCTGAGCCAGCCGGATTTCGTCTTCTGTATCTTCCAAGGGGACGAAGTCGATCTGTTGAATGGTGGCAGAAAGGGCTTCAAGCCGTTGCCGAAGAGGGGGGAGGAAGCTGTTTTCGATGCGGGTACGGGCGGTGGGAAATCCGGAGAGGATGATGGTGACCTGACGGGTTTGCAGGGGGGTGACATGGATGAGCGGGAGGGGGTGACGGCCGATTTGTTCCACTGTGAGAACGGCCGTTTCCGGCACAGCAAATGGCAAAACCTTAACGGTAGCCACTAGCTTGCCGGCACGAACGGCCGTATTGGTAAGCATCGTGGCCAGCGTAATACCCACACACGCATTTAACCGAGTCAACCGCTCGGCATCCACCCGCAATACCCCAGCCGTCGTGGTTAACAAGTTGGCACGACCTGTGGCCGGCCCCGACAGGCGCAATCCCTCGCCCATAATGGCCTGAGCCACCCGCAAGGCAGCCGTGTTTTCATCAACATCTTCCGGTTCCAATTCGGCCACATATACGGCTGTGCGCCCCAATTCTTGCAACAGAGCCACATCCGCAGCAGAAAGCACAGTGCCTTTGCGTAGTCGGCGTTTACCATCCGGTCCGGCAATATTGTGGCCCAGGATTTTGCCTACTGCATTTTCTGGAGATACAGGTCCGAATTTCATATCAACATGTTAGTTACGCTTATAACAAACTGTAAAAAGCCGGTAGATGCTTTATGGTAGGACACATC
>RFGV01000186.1 GCA_003696605.1 Chloroflexota bacterium
ACATCGGATAGCCTCCTCGTTTATGAATAGGTTGGTTAGAATCCCTATTCTACAAGGAGTTATCCGATGTTTATTTCAGAAAAAAGTCGCACATTAGGTATACATGCAGAAGTACAGGCGCGATACGGCCGTATTGCAGAAGAACTCAAACTGGATATATCCGCATCTTGTTGCAGCGGCTCAACTTGCTCAAGCCAATTGTACGCTACAGATATTAGCTGGTTACCCGATACAGCCACAACCCTTTCTCTTGGCAGCGGCGATCCCATTTCTGCCGCCCAGTTGCAACCTGGAGAAACAGTCGTCGATTTGGGTGCGGGTGGCGGTATAGATTGTCTGCTTGCCGGGCATCTTGTTGGTCCTGATGGGCATGTGATTGGTATTGATATGACACCGGCCATGCTGGCGCAAGCAGAGGAGAACCGGAAAAAAGCAGGGCTGACCAATGTAGAATTTCGACAAGGGTATATTGAGCATCTGCCGATAGAGTCAGAATCAGCAGATGTGGTTATTTCCAATTGTGTAATTAACTTGAGTCCAGATAAAACGGCCGTTTTCCGGGAAGCCTTTCGCGTTCTCAAACCTGGTGGCCGTCTGGTCGTATCTGACATTGTCACCCACGGGCAATTCACACCCGAACAACGGGCAGACATGGCTGCCTGGGCTTGCTGCATCAGTGGTGCGGAAGACGTACAGACTTATACAGCAGCAATTCAGGCTGCCGGATTTACCAACGTAATGGTACAGGCCAAAGATGCCACACACCTTGACGACACCAAATTGCCACCTTCTGAACAGGAAATTCATGTTTTCAGTGCGCTGGTAACGGCCGTAAAACCGGAAGGCAACAATGACTGACACCACAAACTCTTTTCCCCCCAATGATTATTTTGCCCGCGTTGCCGAAGAATGGGACGAACTGCGGCGCGTTTTTTTTACAGAGGCCATGCGAGACGATGCGATCAAACGAGCCAACCTGCCAGAAACGGCCGTTGTTGCCGACGTAGGTACAGGCACCGGCTTCGTCCTCCAGGGACTCATCCACCACGCCACCCGACTGGTTGGTTTCGACGCCAGCCCCGAAATGCTCACCGTCGCCCGCCGTCATTTCGCCCACCATCCCCACGTCGAATTCCATCTGGCCGAAGGTCACCATCTCCCTGTCCCTGACCACACATTCGATGCCGTCTTTGCCAACATGTACTTACACCACACCCCCAACCCACTAGCCGCCATCCAGGAAATGACCCGCATCCTCAAACCCGGCGGCAAACTAATCATCACAGACCTTGACAGCCACGATCAAGCCTGGATGCAAGATGAAATGGCCGACACCTGGCTGGGCTTCGAACGAGACCAAATACGAGCGTGGTATCAGACCGCTGGCCTCACCAACATCATCATAGACTGTGCGGCAGGCACCTGCGACTGTTCCCACCAGGAAAAAAACATCGCCCTTAGCATTTTCGTAGCCATTGGGCAACGCCCACACTAACCAATAAAAAAGGACGGGGCAAACAGTCCCGTCCTTTTCCTGCTCTCTTATCCTGCCCGGCAATCTAGAAGGGGATATCGTCCTCTTCTTGTGCCGGAATTTCAGCACCTAAATCATCCGGGGGAGTAAAGCCACCACCACTATCACGCCCACCAATAAAGCGCACCACCTCGGCATGAATCTCATAACTTGCACCTACTGTGCCATCCTGACGGGTGAAAATTCTGGGGCCACCAGTTTGGGGGTCCGGGCGCAACCGCCCTTCAACCAAAACCTGCCGTCCCCGACTCAAATATTCATTGACAGTTTCAGCCTGCTTACCCCACACAGAAACACGGAACCAGGTGGTTTCTTCCCGTGTTTCGCCACTACGGGAATCTGTCCAACGTCGGTTCGTGGCCAGGCTAAAATTGGCTACGGCCGTTCCATCTGGCATATAACGCAATTCCGGATCATTCCCCAAATTTCCAACAACAATGAGTTTTTGGTACATGCTTCACTCCTTTCATTCAACCTGAAACGCACTGCAACGTAAGGCTCTCAACTCTCGCTCAATGTTAGCACGTTTCATCAAACCTACAATATTTTTGCCCCAAAATCACTCATTCCTGGAGACAAATTCACAACACCATAATAGCACATCTGTTCTGTTTTGACAACAAAAAAAGGAGCGCGACTTGCGCGCCCCCTGCGAAAATTCACAAATTATCTGTTACACCCAACCACGCAAGCGTACTGCCTCAGCCACGCGATTAACGGCCACCAAATATGCACCGACGCGAGTATCCACCTTCTTGGCTTGTGCCATATTGTGAACAGCATGAAAAGCCGTAGTCATTTTCTTGTCCAGCCGCTCATTAACAAGCGATTCATCCCAATAGAACTGGTAAGCATTTTGCACCATTTCAAAATAAGAAACTGTGACACCACCGGCATTACACAAGAAGTCTGGAATAATGTAAACACCCTTATCATTCAAAATATTATCGGCTTCCGGCGTGGTGGGACCATTAGCCAACTCGGCCACAATTTTGGCACGGATGTTATTTGCGTTCGCGCTGGTAATCTGGTTTTCAATTGCGGCCGGAATCAAAATATCCACATCCAGTTCCAGCAATTCCTTGTTGGTAATATTTTCTGTGCCGGGGCAATCAATGACCTTGCCGGTTCGCCGCTGATGACGGGTCACATCATCTGGGCTTAGCCCATGTTCGTTGTAAATACCACCAAATTCGTCGCTGACGGCGACGACCTTCAGACCGAATACATCAGAAGCGAGGCGGTGGGCATGAGAGCCTACATTACCATATCCCTGAATGGCACAGGTTGCGCCTTCTAGCTGAATGCCGAGCAATTTGGCGGCCTCGCGAATGGTGAACATGCCGCCCATAGCTGTGGCAGGGCCACGCCCGGCAGAGCCGCCCAGTTCCAGGGGCTTGCCGGTGATGACGCCTGGTTCGTGTTTGCCGGTAAGGATTTCGTACTCATCCAGCATCCAGGCCATGATTTGGGGATGGGTATTCACATCTGGCGCGGGTACATCTTTGGTGAGGCCAATGTGGCGAGCAATCGCACGCATGTATCCGCGGCTTAGTCGTTCCAGTTCGTTTTGGGAGAGTTCGCGGGGGTTGCAAATGACGCCGCCTTTGCCACCGCCTAAAGGGACATCGGCAACGGCCGTTTTCCACGTCATCCATGCCGCCAATGCCCGCACTGTGTCAATCGTCTCGTCGGGATGGAAACGAATACCACCCTTGGCTGGCCCGCGAGCATCGTTATACTGCACTCGAAATCCCTTAAAGACGCGAGTGCTTCCATCATCCATCCGTACTGGAATGGTAAAATGGAACTCCCGCATTGGTTCGCGCAAAAATGCATGCATCGCCGGATCAAGTTGCAAGACGGCCGCAGCCTCATCTAATTGCGCCTGGGCAATTGCAAACGGATTCAAGTTCTCTTTCACAGCACTCTTTAAACCTCTTTCTTTTCAAATTTTCAAAAATTAAGTGGCGCTGAAGCACAGTCAATTTCTGCCCATCAGTGCCACTGATACGCATATCACAAGTGTGACCGCTTAAGCGGTTCATGTCAAGGGAATAACCTGATAAAGTAGTCCTGAAACGGCCGTATTTTCTCAGGGAGCGGCCGTTTCAGGACCCAAATTCTCTCTATTTACACCCAGCCACGCAAACGGACAGCACGCGCCACCCGATCAACCGCCACCAAATAAGCGGCCACGCGATTATTTACCTTTTTATTTTCTGCCATATGATGAACTGCATGATACGCCGTTGTCATCTTCTGGTCGAGACGCTGGTGTACCATTTCTTCCGGCCAATAATACTGGTAAGCATTCTGCACCATTTCAAAGTAGGAGACTGTCACACCCCCAGCATTACACAAAAAGTCTGGCAAGACGTACACTCCATTGGCGTACAAGATATCATCCGCGGCCGGTGTTGTCGGGCCATTTGCCAATTCAGCGACAATCCTGGCTTTGATGCGGTCTGCATTGGCTTCGGTAATCACATTTTCCAATGCGGCCGGGAATAGTACAGTGGTCTCCAGTTCGAGCAGTTCCTCATTGGTAACAGTGTCTGCATCTGGGAACCCAACGACAGAGCGCGTCTCTCGCTTATAAGCAGCGACGGCATCCGGGTCCAGGCCATTGGTGTTGACGATGCCGCCTTTTGAGTCGCTTACGGCAATCACTTTGAGGCCGAGAATATCCTGAGCCAGCCTGTGAGCAAACGAACCGGCATTGCCGTAGCCCTGAATAACGGCCGTTTTGCCTTCCAGGTCAATCCCCAGCGTCTTTGCTGCTTCACGCACCACATAAATACCTCCGCGCGCTGTCGCATCACCCCGTCCGGCCGAGCCACCCAACTCTAGCGGCTTGCCCGTTATGACGCCTGGTTCATGCTTTCCGGTTAACACCTCATATTCATCCATCATCCAGGCCATAATTTGGGGATGAGTATATACATCCGGAGCAGGAACATCCTTTGTCAGGCCTACAAAACGGGCAATGGCACGCATGTATCCACGGCTTAGCCGTTCCAGTTCACCCGGAGAAAGTGTGCGCGGGTCACAAATCACGCCACCCTTGCCACCGCCGAGAGGAATATCCACAACGGCCGTTTTCCACGTCATCCATGCCGCCAGTGCCCGCACGGTATCCACCGTCTCTTCCCAATGAAACCGGATCCCCCCTTTGGCAGGACCACGCGCATCATTGTACTGTACCCGAAATCCCTTAAACACGCGGGTACTTCCATCATCCATTCGCACCGGAATGGTAAAATGGAACTCCCGCATCGGCTCACGCAAAAACGCATGCATTGCCGGATCTAGTTGCAGGATTTCGGCTGCCTTATCCAACTGTGCCTGGGCAATCGCAAACGGATTCAATTTATCGCTCATGTGTACCTCCTTTGGGCATCCAGGAACGCCACAACTATTCAGGCACTCTGCACAAAAAAATGGCTCCAAAATCAGCCAAATTGTACTAAATTGTATACCATCCGTAAACTGACGAATGTCATATCCCCCACATCCTCATCCTCATTCATCATTCAGGCTGCTTATAACTATAAATTGTGCGGACGAAGGAAGGCGGAAGTTTCTACCCAATCCCTTTACCCTCTGGTAAACTTGCCATAAGATGCTGGAATCACGCCCTTCTCGCACACCGGGAATACGTTTTGGGTATCTGATTATTGTTGGCCTCATTGTGCTGGATATTGGTTTGCTGGTTCTATTGTTCAATGAACCGTTGACTTTATTCAGTTTCTTGTGGGGCTGTCTGCTTTTGGCCAGTATCCCGGCTGTGGCGTTTGTCGCTTTTTGGACATCTGCCCTGGGCAATACCCGTTATTACGTAGAAGGTGACTTGTTAATTATTCGCTGGGGCGGTTTGCAATATCTGTTGCAGTTGTCTCAAATAGAAGGTTTGGTGGCGGTGCCTGTTTTGCAGCGGGTGCGTCGGTTTCGTGGGTTACGTTGGCCGGGCTATCTGGTGGGTGAGGGTGAGGTTGTTGTCGCTCAGGTGCAGGCAGACACGGCCGTTTCTTACGAGGCTGTATTTTTTGCCACTCGGTCACATGATTCGCTTTTGCTGCTGGTAAGCCAACCGATTTCGTTTGTTGTGTCGCCTGTGGATCTGGAAAATTTTCGGGATTGTATTGTGGCGCTCCAGGCAACGGAGATCGCCCAGACGGAAATGATGTCGGTAACAACAAGGCTGAATTTTCTGCATTGGCCACTCTGGCGTGACAAATTGGCGTTGGGGTTAATGGGGGCGGCTGTGGGACTGAATGGGTTGCTATTTGCTTTGTTGGCCGGGTTATACGGCCGTTTCCCGGCAGAGGTTCCCTTGCATTTTAATCGTCTGGGCATGGTTGATCGAATCGGATCGCCGGCAAACTTGTTTATTTTGCCGACAATTGGCTTTTTGGCGTGGCTGACCAATTTGTTTTTTGGGGGGATTTTTTATCATGGCCGGGGGGAGCGAATGACTGGATATGTGGCATGGGGAACGGCCGTTTTGGTACAGTTAGCCACCTGGGTTGCCCTGGGGCATTTATTGGCCGCAGGCACACCATAACTTTCAAACTTTAAGGAAACGTAGCATGGGTGAGCAACTTTTCTGGGGATTTGTTGTCAGTCTTATTATTGTATTTCTGGCTGTCTGGCGAGGTTCTCTGGCCACCTCTGGTGCCATTGGGGCTTTAATTGTGGGCACACTTATCTTTGGGCTGGGTGGCTGGCAATGGGGAGTCCTGTTGGGGTTGTTTTTCGTCAGTTCCAGCTTGCTATCCCATTTCAAAGAGGCAGAAAAGCGACAGGCAGCAGAAAAGTTTGACAAAGGGCATCGGCGTGATATTGGTCAGGTGTTGGCTAACGGCAGTCTGGGGGCTTTGGTGGCTATTTTGAGTGTTATCATGAATAATCATTTGTGGTTTCCGCT
This sequence comes from Chloroflexota bacterium, assembly GCA_003696605.1. Lineage (GTDB taxonomy): Bacteria > Chloroflexota > Anaerolineae > Promineifilales > Promineifilaceae > J033. Next base: position 6,465 of record RFGV01000186.1, read on the forward strand.
ATTTGTGGGGGCAATGGCTACGGTAACGGCCGATACCTGGGCGACTGAACTGGGTACATTGAGCAAGCGACCACCACGACTGATTACAAACGGCCGTATTGTGGACACAGGTACTTCTGGTGGTGTTTCTGCGCTGGGAACGGCCGTTTCTCTGGCTGGGAGTCTTTTCATCAGCCTGTTCGCCGGAATTCTCCACACCGATTACAATTTGTTTACCATTCTCCTGGCGGGCACACTTGGCGGCCTGTCAGGCTCATTATTCGATAGCCTGCTAGGGGCTACCGTCCAGCAGGTTTATTATTGTGATGTTTGCCAAAAGGATACGGAACGCAAACTGCACAAATGTGGTCATCCAACACGTCCTTTGCGGGGTTGGCACTGGCTCAACAATGATCTGGTCAACTGGCTGGCTTCCCTGGCTGGTGGGCTAATTACTGTTTCGTTTTGGCTCGCATTTACCTGAGTTTCTAACCTGCCATGAAAGCAGAAAACTGTCCCGACGGATTCCGATTACGGCATATTCTTAAAGCAAGTGCACGCTCGATTACCCGGCTGGCGTGGTCGGCAAACGGCCGTATTCTGGCTTCTGCATCCTATGACCAAACTGTGCGCTTGTGGGATACAGAAACGGGGGAACAAATTCGGGAACTATATGGTTATAGTGGTTCTGTATTCACTGTGGCGATTACCCCAGACGATCGGTATCTGATTTCTGCATCAAAGAGTGCAGTTAAAGTTTGGGATATGGCTGCGCAAACTCATTGGCGTACGTTGCGTGGCCATGATGATTATGTGTATGCGGTTGCCGTCACACCAGACGGCCGTTTTATTGTATCTGGCTCATACGATCAAACGGTTCGCCTCTGGAGTTTGGAGGACGGGCACTGTTTGCAAACATTCACAGGTCATAAGGGGCGGGTGGCTACGGTTGCCGTCACGCCCGATGGTCGGTATGCTGTTTCTGGTTCGGCTGATGGCAATGTCAGGTTTTGGAACTTGCAGGCAGATGCCGAAACGGCCGTGTTGGCTCACCACAAAAAAGAAGTGTTGGCCGTAGCCGTTTCGCCCGATGGCCAGTGGTTGGCCACAGCTTCACAAGAAGGAGTTATCTGTCTGTGGCAGTTGCCAGAAAAACAACTGGCACAAACGCTATCCGGCCATCGTAAAAGTGTAACAGGACTCTCGTTTGCAAAAAACGGCCGTTTCCTCGCTTCTAAATCTGCAGACAACACTGTTCGGTTGTGGGCCTATCAGCAAAATCAATGGAAAACCGTCGCCATCCTCAATGAACGACACGCTGCCCACGCATTTTCAGATCTCCGATTCCATCCAAATGCGCCTTGTCTGGCCACGCTTGGCGACAAAGACACCGTTATTCGTATTTGGGATCTAACATTTACCACATGGAACAGCTTGTGACAGTATCTGGCACAAGTTTTTGCCAGTTTTTGCCCAAAAACCGTTACTTAAGTTTCATGTTCCAGAACAAAAACTCCTGTTACTATAATAGGTGGATTTTTGAATCCAGCGGCAGGGCTACAGAACAACACACTAATCATATTGCCTGGCGATTGCAGGTAAAAGAAAATAAGCTGCGTAAATGTGCATGTTTTGGGTTAATAATCATGCAATGCTGGTATCAACCCAGGAAAATTAAATAAGGGTGGCCGACCTGAAAAATGTACCAGATCGGTCTATGTGGTCTAATTTATGCCTGAACAATCCACCTCGCCACAAGTCCAGAAACATCAACCGTATATTTTTACGTTTTTGCTCGATGAGGGATTATGTGTGCGTCAGCACAGCCCAGAATTAACGGCCGTTATAGGAATGGGTGAAACGCTGATAGAGGACTCGAATGTATGCCCGTCTTTATTTTCTCTTATTCCTCAGCTGCAACCTTACAAGAACGCTATTCTGCACAATTGTGTTGTAGAAAAACGGCCGTTTCTGGCGCAAAATATTTCTCTCACCCCCCAATTTGTCGTTGACGTGCATATAGAACCAGCACCGAACCAACCTGATCACTTGTTGGGGGTATTAATACGTCAGGAAACGGCCGTTTCCCCACACCCCCAACTCTCCACCCTGGAAAAACAAAACCGCACTCTCCAACTCCTGAACCGGGCAAGCCAGGCCCTCACCGCCACCCTCGAAACTCGCGAAGTACTGGAAAAACTACTCCAGGTTGCCATCGAAATCATTCATGCCGAAGGCAGCTCTGTCTGGCTGTGGGACGAAGAATCGCCCGAACAACTCGTCTGCCGGGCTGCCTTTCATCAGGTACGCACCCCCCCAATACTAAACAACAAACTCCGCAAAGGTCAGGGGATTGCCGGATGGGCAGCAGAAACAGGCCAAAGTGCTATTGTAAACAGTGTCAGTGATGACCCCCGTTTCTATCCAGAAATTGATCGTCGTAACGAATTCTCCACCCGATCTCTACTGGCCATTCCTTTGCGATTGCGAGAAAAAACCCTCGGCGTGCTGGAAGTGGTGAACAAAATTACGGGCAACTTTACCGAAGAAGACCTATCAGTAGCCGAAACACTGGCCGCCTCAGCCGCCATCGCCATTGACAATGCACGACTGGTCGAAGCCCTACAAGCCCAAACCCGTGATCTCCAGAACCAAAACGACGAATTAGACGCCTTTGCCCATACAGTCGCTCATGATTTACAAAATCCCCTCTCCCTTATTACCGGATTTGCCAATATTTTGGAACAAGATCTTGCCAATCTGGAAGCAGAAGAAGTTGAGCGGATTCTTCAATTTATTAGCCGCAATGTCCAAAAGATGAGTAATATTATTCAGGAATTGTTGTTGCTCTCCAGTGTGCGCAAGATGGATGTGGAACTAAAACCACTGGAAATGATGGGGCTGGTTTCATCCGCATTGGCACGATTACAACCTCTTATTGATGAACATGGGGCAGAAGTTTCTTTTCCTGATAGCTGGCCTGTGGCGCTGGGTCATGCTCCCTGGGTTGAAGAAGTTTGGGAAAATTACATCAGTAATGCAATTAAATATGGTGGTCGGCCGCCGATTGTGGAACTGGGGGGTGAGGATTTGCCGGATGGAAGGGTTTTGTTTTGGGTGAAAGATAATGGAGAGGGTGTTTCACCAGAATTACAAAAGACTTTGTTTACACCGTTTACACGTCTGAGTGAGATTCGGGTTACAGGATATGGGCTGGGTCTTTCTATTGTACATCGGATTATTGAAAAGTTGGGGGGGAATGTGGCTGTGGAAAGTGAACCAGGAAAGGGGAGTAAATTCTGTTTTATTTTGCCGGGTGTGGCCGAAGAGGGGCGTCCTGATTAGTAACGCCCCTCTTTTTTTATTTATTTGCCTGTGTGTCGCCCTATGAGTAGCCCGATGCCAAGGAAGAGGGGGATGGCTATAAGCAGGCTGATTAAGAACCAGACGGTGTTTGCTGTGGGGTTGATTGTGGGCGACTGGATGAAGTCGTCACGAGTGGTTGTAATTGGGTTTGGTGGCTGGCTCTGGGAAGTGGGGGCTGGTGTGTTGGGGGAGTTGTCGGGTAGAGTAACGGCCGTTTCTCCCAACCCTTCTACCACTTCATACGCCTGTCCTTCATATACAACCAGTACTTCTGTACCTAAAGAAAAGTAGTCTGCCAGTTCGGGGAATGTATCCAGTAATTCAAAGTAGGTGTTGGTGGCAAAGCCAACTTGTTGGCGTGTGTGTCGTTCTGGCTGGTAGGCTGTATCTATCCATTTTCCATCACGCCAGACGAATGTTTTGCTGCCTGCATATTGAATGGGGGTGTCAGGAACGGCCGTTTTCCCTTCCACCACCACCTCCTCTGTTACCAAACGTGTTGCTAACGGCAAAGGAGCTTCTGCGGCCGTCATTTCTGCTTGAGTAGCAGCTTCCGACACAGCCTCTGCGCCAGTAAACGGTGCGGGCGTCGCGGCCAGAGACATCGCCTCCTCTTCAATCACAGCCCGACCGGTCTGGCTAAAAATATCATCTTCCTCAATTAGAAAACTGGTGTATGGCGTAATAATTCCATAGCGCAGGCTCAAATTCACCACACTTTGTACCAGTTCCGGGTTTTCACCTTGCAAACGAATTTGTGTCAGCAAGTGACCAACAGCGCGGGTAGCCCAAAGTCGGGGGATAAATGACTCACCACTACGAATACGGAAAAACAAGTCCGGGTAAGTAAATACCTGTTCCTCACCGTTCACCTGCCCCCTGAGGGTAATAGTCGCCGGACCACCATCCCGATACCGACCAACTACCACCAGTTGCGTGCCCGCAAAGAGATCAGGTAACTGTGGCGGATACAGGTCTTCCACAACAATTCCATCTACTTCCAGCTCCAGGTCAGTCATGACCGGGGTATTTACTTTGGCAAAAAAGCTGCTAACCGCTTCGTCGATGGCCTGAAACGGCCGTACATACGTTGTTGTGCCTCTGTGATTTTGCGCCAGACTATCCAACAACACTGTATCCACATCATCACCCACCCCAAACGCAAACAAACGGACATTTTCTGGCATTGCCTGTTTTACGGCATCCAGCAAAAGCTGCGTGTCTGTAATTCCCTCAGTGGCTAATCCGTCTGTCAGGAAAATAATCGTCGTGGGACGAGCAGGATCAGCCATTTCGGCCGTTTCCAGCAACGCCTGACTAATATTTGTCCCACCGACAGGCAACAAACTATTGAGAAAAGCGCGATAATCACCAGAGCGATTTGCAGGCACAAGCTCTGGGGCAAAACGAGTCGTGCCCGTACTAAACGCCACAATATTGAACCGATCTTCAGGATTCAAATGCCCCACAATATAAGCAGCCGCTTCTCGCACCTGCGCCATCTTTTCCCCATCCATACTCCCCGACGTATCCATCACCAAAATCACATCCTTTGCTACCACCTCACTGACCTGCACGGTTGGCGCAATCAGCAGCAAAAAGAACCCATTCTCCCCCGATTCCCGATAGGAAAGCAAATTCAGGCCAATTTCTTCTGGCGAAACCGTATAATACAGCTCAAAATCCTGGTCAGCGACGACATTCACCCCCTCAAACCCAGCCACTGCCCGAAAGTCTCCATCCCTGCTAACCGCCACCGGGTGGGTTGGTGAATAAATCGCGCGAATTGCCTCTTTGGAGCGCACCTCTACCCGAATACTCTGGTTTTCCAACGGCACATTTGTAAACAACTTGGTAGATTGCGGATAAACGTAATGAATTATCCCGTTTTCTGCCGACAAAATCTGGGAATACTCAATTTCCACACGCCGTTCGCTATGGGGCGGAATAGGGAATACGTTTGCCTGAACTGCTTGCATCCCAACATATTCCAGCAAGGCTGGATCACGTAATTGCCGCACGATGTTATCGTAAATCTGGCGGGCTTCCTCTTTTTCCAAAATCTTGGCTTCAATTGGCACACCATCTACCCACATGGTTAATTGGGTAACCGTTGCTTCGGCAGGGAGTGGAAAGAAGTAAGTCCCCTCCAACATCCAATCATTTTCATTGACAAAAAGCTGGTCTATGTGGGTTGTTGCTATCTGATCCTCAATGGTGACATTAACCCGTTGATAGCGCACGGTAACCTCTTGTGGAATAATGATGGGTGGGTCGGAGACAATTGGCTGTGCCTGGGTCACTTTTGCCCCCGTCCACAAGAACCCGCCTAAAATTGCCAAAAATAAAATTATTATCTTTTTCATGTTTTGCCTCCAGCAAAAATAAGCAACAGAGATATGGTGTGTATTTACATTACAATTGTTGTGTGGCTTAACTGAAAGACGTCTCCTTTCTGGCAAAAGTTCCCGCTACTGGTAAAGTGTCTTCTTTCGGGCTATCATTCCAGCAAAGCACTTGTCACAATCTCATATTGCCTGGAGGGAACATGGCTGTAAAAAAGCGCCGTATTACTGCGGAAGATTTGTACCGTTTTGAGACCGTTTCCGATCCCCAGATTTCCCCGGACGGCCGTTTCATCATCTTTTGTGTCCAGCGTGTTGATCGAAAAACTGAAAAGAAGTTCACCAACCTCTGGCTGGTTTCTACACGTGGTGGCAAACCTCGTCAGTTCACCTATGGCGATCAGACAGATACCCACCCCCGCTGGTCGCCTGACGGCAAGCAAATTGCCTTCCTGTCCAATCGTGGCGACGAAAGCCAGATGCAAATTTATCTCATCCCTATTGACGGGGGTGAAGCCCGCCCATTGACCAATATGCAAGGGTCGTTTGGCAGCTTTGAGTGGTCACCAGACGGCCGACAACTGGTCTGTGCTTTTCGCAAAAAAGACAAGGAACAGCTAGAACGAGAAGCGGATGAGCGGAAAAAGAAGTTGGGTGTTGTGGCACGCCATATTACCAGCCTGGATTACAAATTTGATGGGGTGGGGTATCTGCCCAAAGAAAAATGGCACATCTGGACGATTAACGCCCGCACTGGCAAAGCACACCAGCTCACGGAGGGAGATAAATATAGCGAAACATCACCGCGTTGGTCACCGGATGGAAAGCAAATTTTGTTCTTTTCGAACCGAAGTGAGCGTCCAGATATTGATGTACATTTGGATGATATTTTTGTCATGCCGGCAGAAGGGGGCACGTTCCGCAAGGTGGAAACACCACCTGGCCCTAAATATATGGGGAGTTTTTCGCCGGATGGGAAGTGGATTGCCTACCTGGGTCGCGAGGGGAAGGGAGATTGGTGGAAGAATACGCGCTTGTGGGTTGTGCCTGTGGATGGTTCGGCGCCGGCACGTGACCTGACCGGTCAGTATGATGTGGATGTGTCGAGTGGTACGCTGACGGATACCGGTGACAGACCAACTCTGCCACCGGTGTGGTTGTTGGATGGGGGGCGTCTTTATTTTCATGTGACGCATCATGGAGAGACCCGGCTTTGTTCGGTGGCGGCGGATGGGTCGGATCTGCAAACGGTTATTGATGGGGGTGTTGTTGGCGGGTATTCGCTTGACAGCAAGCAGGTACGGCTGGCTTACTGGTTTGGGGATATGATGAATCCGGGGCAGGTTTGGGTGCGGTTAATGGAAAACGGCCGTTCTCGCCAACTGACCCGCTTTAATACCTGGCTCAATCGTGTTGACCTTGGTCAGATTGAAGAAGTATGGTTCAAAGGGCCAGATAACAATGATTTACAAGGCTGGATACTCAACCCCCCCGACTTTGACCCCACTAAAAAATATCCGTCTATTTTAGAAATTCACGGAGGCCCCTGGCTGCAATACGGCAAAGCATTTATGCACGAATTTTTCTTTCTGGCCGCTCAAGATTACGTCGTTTACTTCACCAATCCTCGTGGTGGCCAGGGGTATGGCGAAGCACACAGTCGGGCGATTCATCGTAACTGGGGACGTGCCGATTATGCAGATGTAATGGCATGGGCAGACCTGGTTTCTCAAAAACCGTATATTGATACCAACCGGATGGGGGTTACTGGTGGGAGCTATGGCGGATTTATGACGACATGGATTATTGGACACACAGATCGGTTCAAGGCGGCCGTCGCGCAACGCGTAGTAAGCAATGCAATTAGTTTTTGGGGCTCTTCCGACGTGGGCTTTCTGTTTGAAGATCCCTGGAGTGGCAAACCACCGTGGGAGGATCTGGAAAAATATTGGGATCAATCGCCAATGAAGTACATTGGCAATGCCAGGACGCCCACGTTGGTTATTCATAGTGAAAAGGATTATCGGTGTGCTCAGGAACAGGGGGAACAGGTATATATTGCGCTAACCAAATTGGGTGTTGATACAGAATTGGTGTTGTTCCCCGATTCGTCACATGGTTTATCTCGTGCAGGTCGCACTGATCGGCGTATTGCCCGATTGAATCATATTTTGCGGTGGTTTGATAAGTATCTGAAATAGGGCCTGGTTGGGGCAGGAATAAAAAACCTGCCCCTTTTTTATTCCCGTTTTTCAATAACAAAGGTGGGAACGGATGAGCCGCCACCAGCAGAAACATTGAGTAGGGGATCGGTGGAAAGGCGTGTGAGGCAGCCATCTACGTAGTCGCCGTGGAAGATGAAGGGGGCGGTGTCTAACATGCGGTCGTAAATCTGAAGACGGCCGTCTACAATGCTGGGATATGGTTCGGTAGGAATGATAACCCGTTCTTGTACAATGTGTGGGGTTTTCAGTGCTTCGGCGACAGCTTTTTCCCAGCCACTGGTGTTTGTTTGCCAACCCAGTACAATCCCTCGCCCACCATAATCATCGTTTGGCTTGAGAACAAGCTGGTCTTTGTATTTGAGGATGAAAGGGACTAGATCAACGGGTAACCCGCCGTAGAGGGTTTTGCGTTCTTCTACGCGGCGTGTCCAGGGGATGTGGGTGTGGATGGCTGTGAGTTCGGCTTCGTTGAACAGGTGGGCGTTTCGTTCGTCGCTAAGGACGGCAAGGCTGGTCTTTTTGTAGAGGATTTTGCAGCGGAAGGGGTTGACCATGCATACTGCATGGTCGCGCACAGCCTGTACTACTGGATGGTCAAGTCCACCCCGTTCGATTAGTTCGGTGATGAGTACGCGTTTGTAGATGAGGTTGATGTGGAAGTCGCCGCAGTAGAGACGGCCGTTTCGATATTCTACATCACGTGGGTCTACAATGAGGCAATCATACCCTTGTGATTGGAAATACTGAATAAAAAGCTCGAACTCGCTCTGGGTAGGGACTTCGCGCCAGTCAAGGATGGCAATTTGTGGCTTGTCTTGCCCTCCCCACTGGCGGTAGGCATCTAAAAGGACGTGTAAAACACTGTGGCGAGTGGGTAACGGCCGTACCACATACTGCTTCAAAAACTCTCCCATCACCGGCAACCCATAAAACACTTCAGTCAACACATCGTTATAGGCTGAAGCGGCCGGCACTTCTGCATTGTATTCAGTAAACCGTAACTCGTTGTTAGCCGTCACAAAAAACGCATCCAGGCGCGTCAGCGGTGTATGACTGTAAAAGCCGGGGTCTATCTGAATGAGTTCTTCTTCCCAATCAAACAAACCAAATTGCCTGCGAAAGTCGGCATCCAAAATGGCAGCACGGGAAATTTTGTCGAAGGCACGGAGCAACGGCCGTATCGCCCGACGCAAATAATTATACTGTTCCGGAGTCAAAAAACGGGGACGAAGCACAGTGCATAACGGCCGTTCCCCAAAATACAAACCCCGCCGTCGCAACTGATCATCCAACTGCCCCTGCGACTCCAACGCCAACTCATCCGTCAACAAATCATGATACGCACGAATCGCCCCTGGCAACGCCATCATCACCCCCCTATCCTTCAGAACAACTCAGACCAACGCAACTCTTTCAACTGTGGCCGCGGATTCTTAGCCAAATCAATCACCATATCCGCCATATGCTTCACCACCCACTCAAAATAATGCGGTGTCAGCGAATAAATATCCATATCCGGAGCCGGATTCATAAAATCAATCGCATACGGCACCCCATCCTTAATAGCAAACTCCACCGTATTCATATCATACCCCAACGCCCGCACCAACTTCAGCGCATCATTCACCACCCGTTCCCCCAACTCCGGCGACAAATGAGCATGATCCACATGATACTTCCGTTCGCGGGGATCATACTTCATCGGCAACACATCCTTTTGCCCCAAACACATACACCGCACATAATGATCCCACTCAATATACTCCTGCAATACCATCGTCAACAAACCCGACTGATCATAAGCACGCCACACATCCTGCAACGAATGACACACATGCACCTGTTTCCATCCCCCACCATGCGCATCCTTCAAAATACAAGGCAGCCCCACATACGCCAAAATCCCTTCCCAGTCCAGCGGAAAAATCAAATTACGCAAACTTTCATCATGAACAATACCCGGCACATAATCCTTATTCGGCAACACCACCGTCTTAGGGCTTGCCACACCCAGCTTTGTCGCCAACGAAGCCTCAAAAAACTTGTCATCCGCTGTCCACATAAACGGATTATTCACCACCGTCACACCCTGAAGCACAGCATTCTTCAAATAAGAGCGATAATAAGGCACCTCATGCGAAATCCGATCCACAATCACAGCATACTCACACGGTTCATTCATCCGTGTCCCGCCCAACTTCACAAACTCCGCCACAACTCCCACATTGCGCCGATTCACTTCTTCTATAAAAGCTGGCGGAAAAGACCATTCACGACCAACCAACAACCCAACCTTCAATGTCATCCTGTCCTCCTGTAATCAAAACCTCACATACCTGCAAAATATGTATTAATCATGCCCACCAATATACAACTGAATCATCTGTTGCCACCACGGCCAATCATGTGCCCACCCATCCCAAATACGCAGCGCATTACCAATCCCTTTTTGCCACAAAAGCCCAGAAAGATACTCATTATTCGGCCGTAATCCATCATCTCGTCCTACAGCCAAAATAATATCCATCTGCTGCAACTGCCTCAGACGTGCAGAGTCATGTTCATTGGCCATATAATGACACGGATTATGGAAATAAATATTGTCATCATAATAGCCATCCGTCCAGCGAGAAATATCATAAATACCACTCATACCAATCGTTCGCCCCACCAGGTGAGGATGGCGCAACGCAAAATTTACTGCATGATACGCCCCAAAACTGGCACCAGTAGTTATCAAAAACGGATTCGGGTTTTTCTGGCGTGATAAAGGCAACACTTCATTTAACAAATACTGTTCATATTGCACATGACGCCAGGCACGATCAGCCGGATGCTTCCAACGTGCATACCAACTCTCTGCATCCACACTATCTACACAATACATCTGTATCCAACCACGTTCCAGGTGTTCCCCCAGCACTTGCGTCATGTGCCGGTCTTCCCATTCATAAAAACGTCCCATTGACGTTGGGAAAACCAGCACCCGTGCGCCAGCATGGCCAAATATCAGAAGTTCCATATCACGCCCTAAAGACGGACTATACCAGCGATGATACTCCCGATTCATAACCAACTTCCTTGCCAAATTGTAATTTTTAACTTGTGTTTGTTGGGTTCGTGAGACGAGAACGAGAAAAATGCGTTCGAGTATCGTGGGGATTGAACATCAACAACTGGCGGTTATTGTAGCATATTTTAGTTACTTGTATCGTGTATTAGTAAAAAGAGATTGGCTTTTATTGTTATGTTAAATCCTGTTGAGACACCTGCAAATTATATGAAGAAATTAGAGACGGCTACTTTGATTACGTTGGCAAAGCCTACTGATCCCCTCCCAGGTTCATTTAAGCACCCACTTGCTTGACGCACCTGTTTAACCCGCTAAAATCACTTTTTGCGGAATTTCAATTATGTAGTCGGGATTGCTATGAAAACAATGTTAGAAAAGATTGCCCGTGTAGTGGCGCGATTCGAGGAAATTGAAAAGCAAATGGCTGACCCGGAAGTGTTGGCCGATCACACGAAATTAACAGAACTGGCTCAAGAACGATCTGATTTGTTGCCGTTGGTTGAAGCTTATCATGCATATCAGCGGGTTCATCAAGAATTAGAGGATGCTCAGGAAATGGCCGCACAGGAAGATGACCCTGATATGGTCGCGCTGGCAAATGAGGAAGTGACTCGCCTGAGTAAACAGTTGGAAGAACTGGAAACTCAAATGCGGTCGTTGCTGGTTCCCAAAGACCCCCGTGATGACAAGAATGTTTTTATTGAGATTCGGGCTGGAGCTGGCGGTGATGAAGCTGGTATTTTTGCGGCAGATTTGTTGCGTATGTATATGCGCTATGCCGAATCCCGGAATTGGAAGACGGAAATTGTAGATGAAAATCGTACTGGTGTGGGGGGATATAAGGAAGTAATTTTGGCAGTAAAGGGTAAGGGTGCGTATTCTCGCTTTAAGTACGAAAGCGGTGTGCATCGGGTGCAACGTGTACCACAAACAGAATCCCAGGGACGTATTCATACAAGTACGGCTACTGTAGCAGTTATGCCTGAAGTGGAAGATGTGGAGATTTCGCTGGATGAGCGTGATCTGGAAATTACAACAACGTTTTCTTCTGGTCCGGGAGGACAACATATGCAAAAAAATGCAACGGCCGTTCGCATTGTCCACAAGCCAACTGGCATCGCTGTAAAAGTACAAACTGAACGCAGCCAAACCCAAAACAAACGTTTGGCAATGGCCATCATCCAAACCCGTTTGCAAGAAATGGAAGAAGCCAAACAACAGGCAGAACTGGCCGCAAACCGCAAGGCACAAGTAGGAACAGGGGAACGTAGCGAGAAAATTCGCACTTACAATTACCCGCAAGGACGTGTCACCGACCACCGCATTGGCTTCACCAGCTACAACTTACCGGCCGTTATGGATGGGGATCTGGATCCTTTCATTGATGCCCTGACAATTGCCGACGAAACAGAAAAACTGGCCGCTATTAGCCAGGAGTAACAAACAAGGAGACAAACATGGGTGAGACAACTTATCAACCACGTGGACTTTACTTTGAAGACTTTGAGGTTGGGCAAACAGTGGTAACGGCCGGACGCACTGTCACTGAATCAGACGTCATGCTCTTTGCTGGTTTGTCAGGCGATTTCAACCAGATTCACACCGATGCCGAATATGCAGCCGGAGACACGTTTGGGCAACGAATTGCTCACGGACTACTTGTCCAATCAATTGCTACCGGCTTGGCGGTACGCACAGGCGTAATCGAAGGCACTGTGTTAGCTTTTCGAGAACTGGACTGTAAATTTAGTCTGCCAGTTTTTCTGGGTGATACAGTCCATGTAAAGATCGAAGTTATTGAAAAAAAGGCACTACCTCGCCTGGGTGGGGGAAATATAACAATGAAGTATAGTGTGATAAACCAGCATGGTAAAACTGTCCAGCGTGGAAACTGGGTTATGCTGGTTAAGAGTCGGGCGTAACTGACATAAGGGTTTTGCGCTTATATGAATGAAGAACTGGAACCAAAAGAACCTGAAAAGGACGAACAAGCTTCCAAGCCGGAAGCAGAACAGCCCAATACACCATCCCAACCAGAACCAGAACATCCAGAAGAAACCGAAACAACCGAAACAGTAGAAACTGTTTCTTTGTTGGACTTACTGGATGAATCCACAACGGCCGTTTCGCCACCAACCACAGAAGAAGACGACCCTACACTCACCCAGGCCCCACCCCCAACACCACCAACAC
>RFGV01000187.1 GCA_003696605.1 Chloroflexota bacterium
GCCCCAAACTGAAAAGCCCCATGGGTTTCTTGGGTCTACAGCTTTATTAAAAGCAGCGCGCGTACCAGATGCCAAAATTTGTGCACCCCAGCGGCCTACCCAGCCCGTGCTAGCAAGGCCATAAACGCCAGTTGCGGCTGTTAAGCCTGCACCAAAACCAGCCCCCCAATAACCAAGTAACTGCCCAAGGTCACGTTCGCCAGCTCCTTAAGCAAAAATAGTATTTAATGAACCAGCATTAAATGCGGTTTCTAAAATGGCACCATTTGAGGCCCCAAATGTCATACCGCCTACGCCAGATAAGCCATAACCTATACCGCCAGAGATGCCTCCCAATACAGCACCAAATGCAGCGCCTTTTGCAGCTGCGTCCCAATCAAATTTAACGTCCCCTGAAAGCCAGCCTTTAATATTGCCATGGGTGCCAGCAGCCACTCCTCCAGCTGTAGCACCAACCGTTGCGCCGATAATAATCGCAACAAATAAATCATCTATTCCGAATATATGACCGTCGGGATCTCGTAATCTCGTTGGTAACCCGCCAACATACATGTATCGATTATGTCCCTGTGAGCGACGCCAATCAGATACCATACTATCTCTACTCACAAACCGCCCCAGCTCCGCATCATAATACCTCGCTCCATAGTACATGAGGCTGGTCTCTATATCTTCTTCTTGCCCCGTGTACTTATACCGCGTAATATCCGGCCCGCTTGATTGCGAGCGAATCAATTCACCATAAGGTGTGTAATTTAGCTCGGTTACCAATGCACCGCTCGAGTCGGTCACAAGGTTTACACTGCCGATATGGTCAGGATGAAAAAAGAAAGGCCCCGGTATCGGAAAGCCATGCTCACTACTTTCGCTCGGCAGCGTAGACACGTCAGGAGCCCCGCTCATATTAACCGGTATGTCACTCCATGGCGCGGGGTCAACTTGAATATTTCCTTCGGATGAACAGCCAAACCCGAAACTTCAAATAAACACAACCAATACTAAAGGGTTGGCA
>RFGV01000188.1 GCA_003696605.1 Chloroflexota bacterium
CAGACTGGCCCTCAGCGCCGGTGGAATCTCCGGCTCCAGCGCCATCTCCCGCCGCAAAATGGTTTGTTGTGCTTCTTGAACTGTGAAAAGTTTAATCATGTCATACTCCAGAATTTCACCGCAAAGATTTTCTTCTATCTTTCGCTTTCTTCGGGTTCTTCGCGGTTCAAATTTTTTAACATTGCCTGGTAACGCGCTGGCTCTTCCTCAAAAATATACGTTACTGGTGTAACAATGACCCCGCTGCCGCCAATAGCCCGTAATTCGTTAATAGCTCGAAACAGGCGCGCGCGTGCAACCACGATTGTGACCGCAAACCAGCCGGTATTCTCAGCATTGTGTTGACGTGTGATAATTGGGGCAATGGTTGGGCCTTGCAGGCCACCCAAACTGGTCTGATTAAACATCCGACGGGCAATGGTTTCTGGCGAATCACCACGTACATTGGCCGTAATCATGTAAGAATTTTCAGCCCGCTGGTGCGCTTCGATGATTTCCAGGAGTTGTCGGGCCATCTTTAATACTTCGGGGCGTTGCTTCAAGGCATCGTAATTGGCTATCAGGCACGCCTGTGATTGCAGGATTTTCCCGTCTTGAATAGGGCGTAAATGATTGTCACGCAAGGTTGTACCGCTGGAAACCAGGTCAGAGATGATGTCGGCATAGCCGATGGCAGGGGCGATTTCTAACGTGCCTTCTACGGGAATTAGTTTGTAGGGGTGGACGTTGTGTTGATTGAGGAATTGTCCGGTAAGGTGGGGGAATTTGGTGGCGACACGGAGGTAACGGCCGTTTTGTACCAACGTTTGCGCCCATTTTCGTAAATCTGCCATTGTATGTATAGGCGTATCTTCCGGTACGGCCAAATTCAACGAACATGGACCAAATCCGAGTTCGTCATGTAAAGTCAAGATACTGTTGTTTCCATTGTTTGCTCCCTTTTCTGCCAGTGTATCCAGTCCGGTAATCCCAAAATCCACACCGCCCTGGCTGACACTAACCACAATGTCACCTGGGCGCTGGAAAACGACTGTTAGACCGGGTAAATTGGGAATAGTTGCCATATATTGGCGGGGATTGGGCCGAAATACCTTTAGTCCGCATGTTTCTAAAAATTCCATGGCGCCTGTTTGCATTAAGCCTTTGCTGGGCAGTGCCAGTCGTACATCATTACGTTGCATATGTCCTCCCTTAAGTTTCGTTTGGTCAGTATAGGGTGGCTGGCTTGCGTCTTTGCTTACCGTGCCAAATAAAAAACCCTCCCCGGATTTGAGGAGGGTTTGCCAATAGCTGGGGATGGAAATAGAGTTGAAACAACCTCAATCCGGGCAAGCATGAAGAAGGCCATGCAGATGATGATGGCTGGTGTGGTGTGTATGTGTATGCTTGCCGTAAATGGGTAGTTCGTTCATCGTGGGGAAAAGTGTATCATGAGGGGAGTAAGGAGGCAAACGGCCGTTGATCCTGTTGGTGGCATCAGGTAC
>RFGV01000189.1 GCA_003696605.1 Chloroflexota bacterium
CGTTAGGAAGATTGATGAAGATCCAGCGTTTGGTTTGGATATTGAGGACTTCTTCACCGAAGTCTTTGACGGTTAGGACGGTGAGATTGCCTTTGGCATCGTAGCCGGTGCCGGAGCGCATGAAAATCCCGCGTGGGACGTTGCAGTCCAGGGCCATCTTTTCGTATTTTTTGCAGAAGTTGATGCAGCCGCTGATGCAGGCGGTGGCTCCCCAGGGTTTGGTGGAAGTGCCACAGGCGTGGGTGGTGGGCCAGGAGCAGGTGTTCTGGGCGCTGCCATTGCCACAGCAGCGTTTGCAGAGGATACCGTAGGCCCGACCAGCCGGGTTTTTGAGAGTGGTTTTGTTGGGGGTACAGGAGGTTGCTTTCATCGGGTCGTTGCGGCAGGCTTCCCAATAGGCTTTGATGGCCTTGTCGTTGGCACTTCCAGCGGGGGGACATTTGCCTTGGACGTCGAAGGAGGCGATGAAGGTGTAGAGTCGGACACCAGCCTTGTATTCGGTGGTGAGGGGGTTGACGGAGGTGGTTGGGGTTGGCCGCGCATAAGACATCACGCAGCTACATGCGTCTACAGTGTTGTTGTCGATCTGGCCGTCGCAGTCGTTGTCGAGGCCGTCGCAGACTTCTTGGGTAGCCTGGTTGACGATATCTTGCAGCGCGTTGGACAAGTCGGCGGCGCTGTCTGCGGCGTAGAAGGTCAAGCAGGTGCCGGAGTTACACTTCTTGGTGTCGGTGTGACCGGCGGTTGCGAGCTTGGACAGACAGGCCATCCCACTGCTACCGAGGCCGGAGCCAAAGCCGACGATGTAGCTCTTGATCTGTCGCGGGTTGCCTGAGGGATCAGGCATGTTGTAGATACGGCTGACAATCGGTGGCGAGGCATTGCAACCTTCGTTTGGGTAGCCGTCCGTGGTGAAGATCACAGCCGTTTTCCGCTTGGGTTGTGGGTCGTTTGCCAGTATGGTCTTGAGGTGGCTTTCGATCAAGGTGAATGCATTATCGTATCGGGTACCGCCGTTGGCGCTGGTGTTTTGCATGAGGTCGAGTAGGTAGGGTGTGTTGGGGGTATCAGAAATTCCGCCCCACTGGGCCAGATTCGATGGGGGAGTCAAGCCCGATGTGCCTAAACCTCCAGGGATATAGGCTGAGCTAGAGAAGAACATCTTGGACCAGCGGACTTTGCGGTCAGTATAATTCTGTGCTGCGGTACCGCCGAAGTCGTGGATAACTTTGCGGAGGGCCGATATGGCCACGTCCCAACGGGTCGCCCAGCAGGTCCTTTGGCCTGCTTGTGAGCTGTACTGGCAGGTCAAGTGGTTGCTGTCGTTGTATCTGGGGTTGTAAG
Organism: Chloroflexota bacterium; assembly: GCA_003696605.1. Classification (GTDB taxonomy): domain Bacteria; phylum Chloroflexota; class Anaerolineae; order Promineifilales; family Promineifilaceae; genus J033. Next base: position 1,345 of record RFGV01000189.1, read on the forward strand.
AAGGGGTCATTCCTTGGAAATAGGAAATGCACTGGTTTGGGGTGCTGCAGGGCTGTCGGGTATCGACGAGGTCACTTCCGCCAAAGTGCATACTGCAGGAACGGTCGGTCATCACGACGATATTGGGTTGTGAGCAGGTACTGGCTGTGGATGGGGTGACGCACTGGTTCTTGATACAAGCGGTCCTCGTGCCGCAATTGGCCTGGAGGCAGTCTGCGCTGGTGTTACAGAAGCCTGGGCAGCTGGAGGTTTGGCAGGTGTTGGTCTTGAGGTCACAGATCTGTCCATTGCCACAGTCAGTGTCGACGAGGCACTGAACGCATGTATTGTTTTTTGGGTTGCAGCGTTTTTTGCCTGCGCCGCAGTTGGCACCAACGGTCATGTTGGCGGCGCAAAAGGCATCGCTGGTGCAGTTTCCACACTGTTGGGATGGGCCTTTGCAGGTATTGTTTTGGCAGGTCTGGCCGATTGGACAGTCTGCGTTTTTGCGACATTCATAACATTTGTAGTTGTCACAGATTGGTTTGGTTGCAGGGCATGCTGTGGTTTTGGTGGGATTGCGGTAGGGGCACTCACCGCAGACGTTGTTGGCGCAGTATCGTTTGAGCGGGGCGGTGGAGAGGTATTTGTCGGCGCAGTAGTCGCGGTCAAAGATTCCGACAGAGCTAGCGTTGGGACACTCGACACACATGTAGTGGTAGCAGTGTGGCTTGCTGGTGTTGTACTTCGCAATGCAGGTTTTGTCATGTTTGACCATTGGGTTGGAGCCGCACTCGTGGCAGGTTCCGTTGAAGCAGTAGTTTTTTTGGTAGGTGCTCTGACAGTAGGTTGAGAAACCGGTTCCGGGACATTGGACGCAGACGTTGTTGGCGTTGCAAAAAGATTTTCCAGCGCCATATTTGGCTTGGCAGACTGGAGAGCTACTATTGGTTTCTGGACATTCAACGCACTGATATTCTCTACAGTATGGCATACCTGGTTTGGCGGCTGCACAGGAACTGCTATATTGGGGCATTTGGGATGCATTTGTGCAGAGGGCGCACTTGTAGTTTTTACAAGGCTTTCCTGCACAGTTTGCCAGGTCCTTTGGATTCCAGAGCGATGGACATTGTCCACATTGGTAATTGACGCAATACTTGTAATCTGCATTTTTAGCGCTGCAGTTACTATATGGGGTGAAATTCTTATATGGGCATTCTCGACATTGGTAACGGGCACAGAAGTTGCGCCCTGGATAGTTTTTGAGACATTCTGGTACCTGTTGTCCTATAGCGTAGTTATAACGGCATTCTCGGCACTTATATTTGGCACAGTATGCCTTTTTCGGTGTTTTGGCGTAGCAGGCAGGATGAAAGATACCCGTTGGGCTGCTGTAAGAGCAGGTGGAGTTGGTACATTTGTGGTTGATACAGACCTGTCCAGTGGGGCAGTGTGTATTGAACATGCAATCCCAGGGTTGGCACTTTTTAAGGTAGCAGACTTTATTGTTGCAGATTGGGGTATTGGTGGCGACTGAATAGGGACACCAATTAATGGGTTGGCATTGGGCGATGCCGTTGACGCTGATGCACTTTTGGCCGGTGCCACAGGTTTTGTTGGTTCTCCATGCTTGGCAGGTTCCGTCACAGATCTCGATGGTGTTTCCGTTGCAACGGGTCGAGCCGGTTTTACAGGTGCAAGAGGTGCAGGTTCCATTGATACAGAGTTGTCCGCTGCTACAGGTTTTTTTGACCACCCAATTCCCGCAACTTGCGTCACAGACCTCGACTTGTGGGCCATTGCAACGGGTAGCTCCGGGGGTGCAGGTGCATGCGGTGCAGGCTCCATTTTGGCATTGTAGGCCGGCGGAGGCGTTACAGGTGGTCTGTTTTATCCAGCCAGTGCAGGTGGGGTTGCAGACCTCGACATCACTGCCATTGCAGCGTTTGGAGCCGGCTTTACACATGCAGGTTTGGCAGTTACCGTTGTTACAATAGAGGCCGTTAGAGCAGGTCTTGAAGGTATACCAACGTTGGCAGTTTATGTCGCATTTTTCGATGGTGTTGCCGTTGCAGCGTTGGGTCCCTGCGGTGCAGATGCAGCCTTTGCAGGTGCCATTATAGCAGTAAGAATTTCCACCACAGGTCTTGGTGACGTTCCAGCTGGAGCAGTCACTGGCGCAGGTTTCGATTTTCTTGCCGTTACAACGAACGGCACCAGGAGTACAGGTGCAGGCATGGCAAGCTCCATTGGCACAGTATTGGTTCTTGGAGCATGTGGACTGGAGTTTCCAACTGATGCAGTTTTTGCTGCACATCTCCACGCCGTCACCAGTAGAGTTGCAGCGTTTGATACCGGGTGAACAGGTGCACTGCTTATTGGTACAGGTGCCGTTGAGGCAGCGAGACGTTCCACTACAGGTCTGGGTGACGTTCCAGCCGGAGCAGTCACTAGCGCATTTTTCGACTTTGTTGCCATTACAACGAACGGCACCAGGGGTGCATTTGCAAGTTTTGCATTGGTTGTTGGAGCAGTATTGGTTTGCACTACAGGTTGTGGTGGCGATCCATTTGGTGCAGTCTTTGGAGCATTCTTCGACTTTGTTGCCGTTGCAGCGTTTTTGCTTAGGGGTGCAGACGCAAGTATGGCAAGTTCCGTTGGAGCAGTATTGGTTCTTGGGACAAGAAGCACGCTTCGTTTTGCCTTTTTTCTTCGTACTCCTTTGGCAGATGTAACGCTTCCCCTTGTGGCAGAGGTATTCCTTTCCTTTTTTACCTCCAAGACATTTGCAATAGGCTTTGTTGTTGTTTGTGTAACATCCGTATTGGCATAGAGATTTACTTTTCTTGTTGTTGTTTGCGTATTCGATCTTTCCGTTGTTGCACTTTTTGCGATAGTTGCCGTCGCAAAATTCATCTCCTGATTGGTAGCTACCGCATGATTTTTTTGCGAAGCTCTTTTGA
>RFGV01000190.1 GCA_003696605.1 Chloroflexota bacterium
AGAATCAGGGCTTGATATTCGCTCATCACGCCACTTTGCTCTAAAATAATAATTTGGCCTTGTGACAATTACCGCAAGGACTCCATAAATACAGGCAAAACATATGAAACAAAAACCATTGGTAGCTCTGGTAGGGCGCCCTAATGTGGGGAAATCCACCTTATTTAATCGAATTATTGGTAAACGAATGGCCGTTGTTTCCGAAGTGCCAGGGACAACCCGCGATCGCCTTTACGCAGATGGTGAATGGACAGGGTATGCTTTTACTTTGGTAGATACCGGTGGCGTGGAAGTAACAGAAGGCTGGCACACAGAACCATTGTCAGAAGATTCAGAGCAGTTTTTGCCAATGATCCGCAAGCAAGCCACAGTGGCTATTCAGGACGCTGATGTAATCGTACAGGTGGTAGACGGCCGTTCTGGAGTTACAGCCGCCGACAGAGAAGTTGCGGATATTCTGCGGCAAACCGAAAAACCGGTCATTATTGCCGCCAATAAACTGGAAGCCACCAGCCTTTGGGATACTGCTTACGAATTCTACGAACTCGCCTTGGGGGACGTATTTCCCATTTCTGCCTTACACGGCACAGGCGTAGGCGATTTGCTGGACGCCATTGTGGCCGCCCTGCCTCCCGTACCACCCGAAGACGAAGAAGACGACTCTGTCAAAATAGCCATTCTTGGCCGCCCCAATGCCGGCAAATCCACCCTGCTCAACAAATTGCTCGGACAAGAGCGGGCTATTGTCAGTCCTATTGCCGGCACAACACGGGATGCCATAGATACCCACCTGACCTGGCATGGGCAGGCCATCACCCTGATAGATACCGCTGGTATCCGTCGGCGCGGTCGCATCGAACCAGGGGTGGAAAAATACAGCGTGCTTCGCGCTGTTAAAGCACTCAAACGGGCTGATGTGGCCTTATTACTTGTAGATGCCACCGAAGGGGTAACAGCACAAGATACCCATATTGCCGGTATGCTCACCGAAGAATCGGCCGGGGTGATTATTTTGGTAAACAAATGGGATGCCATTGAAAAAGACAGCTATACCCTGTATGAGTTTGAACAACATGTAAAACAAGAATTTAACTTTTTGCCATATGCCCCGATTTTGTTTATCTCGGCCAAAACAGGGCAACGGGTGGGCAAGATTTTGCCCACAGCCCTGGAAGTGAACGAGGCCCGTTATCGGCGTATTTCTACCAGTCAGTTAAACAAGTTTTTGCGGGATGCCACAGCCAAACATCCCCCGCCCAGTCATGCTGGTCGTCGTGCCAAATTTTATTTTGTGACGCAGCCTTCTGTAGCACCGCCAACTTTTGTCTTTTTTGTGAACAAGCCGGAATGGATACACTTTTCTTATGAGCGGTATTTGGAAAATCAGTTGCGGGAGACCTTTCCGTTTCCAGGCACACCAGTTCGGCTGATTTTCCGGGCACGTGGTGAAGACAGGTATGGACAATAGCAATGGGTAGAGAACGACTGACTTATTTCGCCCAAACAGTACCAGGTGTGGAGGAGATTGCCTGGCTGGAGTTGCGTGCCCGTTTGCCAAATGTGAAGTTTGAGCGGTATTTGTACGCGGCTGATACACACGGGATCGTTTCGTTTACTTTTGAGGGAGACCCGGCCACGTTAACTGATTTGTGGACGGTGGAGGATGTGTTTTGGCAGGCGTTGATGCGGAAGCTGGAACGGACAAGGCGTGACTTGGTGGATATTGGGCGTTGGTTGCAGGCGGAGGAGTCGGTGGGGCGGGCGGCGCATGCGCTGATGCGGTATCGTAAGTTTGCCCGGCCTCCGGTGTATCGGCTGCGTGTCCGGCAGTTTGGTCAGCATGTTTATGATAAGAGGCAGTTGGAATCGGCCGTTTCTCGTGCTCTGAAAAAGCGTTTGTTTCCCTGGTTGCCCTGCCCGCCTGACCAAAAGCCGGATGTAGAAATACAGGCCGACTTGTTAGGTTCGTGGTTTTTGTGTGGTTTTCGTCTTACGCCAGTACCTGATCGCAATAAAAAGCGGGCGTTGCGGCAGGCTGATATACGGCCGTCTTTGGCGGCGGCTATGGCGTTTCTTTCTCAACCAACTCCTGACGATGTTTTTCTTGATCCTTTTTGTGGGCAAGGGTATGTGCTTCGTTGGCGGCAGCAGATGGGACGATTTTATCGTTTGTTAGGTGGGGATAATGTATCAACGGCCGTTTTGCAGCGTAGCCAGCGAGCTTTGCGTCGCCGTTTTAACCCTCTCCCCTCAATTTGCCAGTGGCAGGCAAACCAGTTGCCATTGGCTACAGCCAGCGTGAATGTGGTGGCGGGGCGTTTGCCGTCAAAAACGGCCGTTGCCTGTACAGCCAGCTTATCCGAGTTGGCACGAGTCGTTATGCCTGGGGGGCGATTGGTTTTGCTATGTCGTGACTATGAACTGGTAAAGGAATGCATCCGCCAGGTTCCCGAACTCCAAATACAGACCGGATACTCCGTTAAGGATGGGAATAAATGGGGGCGGATTTATATTTTGCATCGTCAGTCATCTTAAGTTTGGGGTGAATCGACTGTCGGTGTCAGAGTGAGCCAGGATAATCCGGCAAAGAGTAACAGAATGCCAATTGTACTATTTGTGGTGAGATGCTCTCCCAAAAGGAAAATGCCTAAAGAGGTAGCTGTTAGAGGTTCGGCCAGGGAGAGTGTGACGGCCGTTGCCGTCGAGACAGCCTGTAACCCCCGCGCAAAAAGCATATAAGAAACGGCCGTCGCCAACACCCCCAAATGTAAAGCAACCGCCATGCCCTGGCCAGTAGCCACCCACGATATATCCTCAGTCAGCAATAGCGGAGAAAGTAACAATGCCCCCCCACCAAACAAAACGGCCGTTACAGCATCTGCTGGCTGGCAGGCCAATAGCCGCTTGGTTGCCAGAGCATACACCGCATAAGACCCTCCCGCCCCCAAAGCCAGCAACACCCCAACCGTATCCACATGAACGGATTCCCCAAAGCCAACCAGAAAAGCACAGCCTACAATAGCCAGCCCCGTAGCCATCGTCCAGTGCCAAGACGGCCGTATGCCCCACACCAACCAATCCAACAATCCCGCCAACACAGGTGCACTCCCAATAGCCACCATTGTCCCAACAGCCACCCCCGTGCGCGCCACACCAGCAAAAAATGCCAGTTGATAAGTAGCAATTGTTCCTGCTCCCCACGCTACTGTTCCCCAGGGCCAGCGTCCGCGCTGGGCAAACGTGCCGCGCCACCACGCCACCAGGCAAAGGACAATTCCCCCAATCAGAAGGCGAACAGTTCCTACGGCCAACGGCGTAGCAGCCAATGGCGCCAGAGCTTGCGCCGTTCCAGTTGTACCCCACAAAATGGCTGCTCCCAATACCAAAAAGCGCCCACCCCCACCCTGTTTATCCATCTGCCAATGCCTCGCGCAATACTTCTGCCGGATGCCACGCTCGCCGTCCCGTACCATGCCAAATCTGTTGGCGACAGCTAACGCCCGCCGCCACGATGATTGTTTGTGGGTCGGCCTTTCGCACTGCCGGAAATAACCGCCGTTCCCCCATCTTGAGCGATAATTCATAATGCTCAGCTTCGAAACCGAAAGAACCAGCCATACCACAACAACCAGAATCTATTTCGGTGATTGTGTAATTGGGGGGCAAACTGAGGGCACGATGTGCGGGTTCTGTGCCGATGAGTGCCTTCTGGTGGCAGTGCCCGTGTAAGAGAAGGTGGCGTGGTGTGTCGGTGAAGGTGAGGGATAAACGGCCGTTATCTGCCAGTTGTGCCAAAAATTGCTCCAGGCTCAGACTTTGGGCGGCAACAACCGCCACCCGATTGTCGCCAGGTAACAGTGAGGTGTAATCATCCAAAACGGCCGATAACTCACTCGGTTCCAGAAAAACAAGCGGCACACCAGCTTCCGCCGCCGGATACAGCCGGGTAACCACCTGACGGGCACATTCTCTGGCCATCTCCACCAAGCCCTTGGAAAATGCAGGACGGCCGTAATCCGTCACACCCGACAATGTGACAGCAAAACCCGCCATTTCCAGCAACTCCGTCGCCGCCATAGCAATCTCCGGTGCGTTATACGTGGTAAATGTATCATGACACAAAACCACCTGCCCCATCTGACCGGCACTGACAGCTGGCGTATGCCGTTGAAACCAGCGCGTAAACGGTACACGAGCAAATGCTGGCAGTGTTCGCTGCTCACTAATACCCAAAAACCGAGACAACCCCTTCTTCACCAGCCAGTTGCGTGTGCCCCAATTGGCCAATGGGGCCAGAGGCCCGCTACTCCAGCGATTCAATCTGTCCACATGGGCAAATAATTTAGCCCGCCAGGGAATTCCATGTACTTCGTAATAGTGTGCCAGAAATTCCGTCTTGATTTTTGCCATGTCCACTGATGAGGGACACTCTGCTTTACATGCCTTGCAACTGAGACACAAATCCATAACCTGATACATGCGCTGGCTGGTAAATTCACTAATTGGCAAACGGCCAGACATGGCGGCCCGTAATGCGTTTGCCCTGCCGCGCGTGCTGTGCTCCTCATCACGGGTCACCATGAAGCTGGGGCACATGGTTCCGGTGAGTCGCTGGCGGCAAATACCTGCGCCATTGCACATTTCTACCGCCCGGTCAAAGCCGCCGCTTGGGGTTTGCCCGTGTTCGCCAAAGTCGAGGTGGGGGAGGATGGGGTGAGCACGGTAGTCAGGGCCATAACGCAAATTTTCGGTCATGGGCGCGGCGTCCACAATCATGCCTGGATTGAGAATGCGTTGGGGGTCGAATATTTGTTTGACTAGCCGGTAGAGTTGATAGAGTTCTGGGCCAAAGAAATATTCGTTAATCCAGCTACGGGCACGGCCGTCTCCATGTTCGCTGGAAAGAGAACCGCCATATCCTTTAAGCAAATCTACCGAAAAACGGGTGATTTCTGGCAGTTTGGCAACTTCAGCCGCTATTTTGGTGTTGATGAGTGGCCGAATGTGAATACAACCAGCGCTGGCATGCGCATAGTAAGCCACTTGTGTGCCGATTTGATGACAAAAATCCTCTACTTTGATGACGTATTCAGCCAGGTGTTCCACCGGCACGGCTGCATCTTCGATAAAGGGAATGGGCTTATGATCCCCTTTGATGCTCATCATTAGCCCCAACCCAACTTTGCGTACTTTCCAGACGTTGGCTTGCAGGCGCGGGTCAAGAGCGGGGGTAACGGCCGTTGCGCCTGCCTTCTCTTTTTGTAAATGGCGTGTCAGCGCTTCCACTTTGGCTTGCAATTCCGCTTCATTTTCACCATAAAATTCCGTGATCAATACACAATTGGGAGAACCCTGAATAAATGTGGCTAACAAACGAGCATACTCTGGCACATCTCGACACAACGTTAATCCCAGATTATCTAGCAACTCTACCGCTGAGGGATTGACTTGTAAAATAACAGGAACGGCCGATAACGCTGTGTGCAAATTATCAAAATGCACAATAGCCAGAGCCGTACGACGGGGAACAGGCACCAGATTCAGTTTAATCTCAGTCATCACAGCCAGCGTCCCCTCCGCCCCACAAACCAGCTTGGCCAGGTTAAACCGTTCATCCCGTGGCCAGTTAAAAGATACCCCATTGTCAATCAACCGATCCAGATTATAGCCACCACACCGCCGCCAATGGCGAGGTGTTCCTGCCCGAATAATGGCTTGATTGCCAGAATCTTTGATTAAGGCATAGATTTGTCGGTAAATTTCCCCTTCTCTATTTCCCAGAGCCAGTTTTTGGGCGAGTTGTTCCCGTGTCAATGGCGCAAATTGAGTCCAGGTACCATCGTCCAAAATAACACGTGCTTCCAATACGTGATCAGCCGTCATTCCATACAAAATAGAATGCGCCCCCGTTGAGTTGTTGGAAACAATCCCTCCCAGACAGGCACGATTGCTGCTAGCCGGATCAGGACCAAATTGTAAGCCGTATGGTCGCAGCCATGCATTCAACGCATCTAGTACAATGCCTGGCTGAACGCGCACCCAATGCTCTTCTTCATTCAGTTCCAGCACCTGATCCAGATACCGGCTCATGTCAATAATGAGCGACTCGTTGACGGCTTGTCCGGCCAAACTGCTACCGCCAGTGCGAGGTGTGATAGGGATCTGATACTGGGCAGCCAATTCTACCGCGGCATGGACATCTTCGGCCGTTTTGGGAATAAGGACAGCGTGCGGCATAACCTGGTAAATACTGGCATCGGTACTGTAAAAAACACGACTGTACTCATCGGTACGCAACTCACCCGCCACAACTTTTTGCAAATCATTCAGGAAATCAAACAATGCTGTTTGGGTTTTCATTTTAGTCTCCACAAAAAAGCTGACATGCGGCTCATGAGGCAAAAGCAAACAAAAGCCGCATGCCTTCAGCTAACTGGTTACGCCATGTGGTGGCGCTATGCTCATTACATGCGTGGTAAGAGATGGCGTGCCCTTTTCCTGTAAAAGCAGCGTGTTTTTATTGGTAATCAAAGGCAGACTTGCTGTCCCGTTCTGCAATACCAAAACAGATTCTTTAACGGCCGTACAACACCGATTTCAAGGCGGTTAGCAAGAGCATCACATTTTCAGCGCGGCTATTGAAGCCCATCAGACCAATACGCCAAATTTTGCCTGCCAGTGGCCCAAACCCGCCGGCAATCTCGATGTTATAGTCATGCAGAAGACGTGCCGCCACTTGTTTGGCATCAACACCGTCAGGCACACGTACGGTTGTCAGGCTGGGTAGTCGGAGTGATTTGTCGGTTACGTGGCATGCCAGCCCCAATTCTTCTAGTCCGGCCCATAGCAGTTCGGCGTTGGCCTGATGCCGCTCCCAGCGGGCTTCCAGTCCTTCTTCGGCTACCAGGCGTAAGGCCTCGCGCAAAGCATAATTCATGTTGATTGGGGCTGTGTGGTGATAAGTCCGTTCGCTGCCCCAATACTTGCTGAGCATGGACATATCCAGATACCAGTTAGCTACTTTGGTGCGGCGGCGGTTGAGTTTTTCGACGGCACGAGGACCTAATGTCAGGGGGGCAAGTCCGGGTGGGCAGCTCAGGCATTTTTGTGAGCCGCTATAAGCGATGTCTATTTGCCAGGCGTCTATGAACAGGGGAACGCCGCCCAGACTGGTGACGGTATCTACCAGTAACAGGCAGTCGTAATTGCGACAGAGTTCTCCGATTCCTTCCAATGGCTGGCGTGCCCCTGTGGAAGTTTCGGCGTGTACCAGGCCGAGAATGGCAGGCCGATGTTTTTCCAGGGCTGTTTTGAGTTCGTCTGGGTGGAAGACCTCGCCCCAGGATTTTTCGATGGTGTGTACGTTTGCGCCGTACCGTGCGGCCATGTCGGCGAGGCGGTGACCGAAGTAGCCGTTGATGGCAATGAGTACGGTATCTCCCGGCTCAATGGTGTTGGCGAGTGAGGCTTCCATGGCGGCGCTGCCTGTGCCGCTTACGGGGATGGTGAGTTGGTTGTCGGTTTGCCAGGCGTAGCGGAGCAGGCTTTGGATTTCGTTCATCAGGTGGATGAAGCGGGGGTCAAGGTGGCCGACCTGGCGCATGCTGAGTGCCTGAAGGACGCGTGGATGGGCGTTGGAGGGGCCTGGGCCGAGTAATAGGCGTGGGGGCATGTCGAGTTGTTGTGTGTTGATACGGTGTTTGTTATTAATGGATGGTAGGTTTTTGTTCATAATTGACTTCCTTATTTGTGGATTTTGTGAGAGGATTGTATGGATGTGACAGTCCGGAATAAGCGGTTGGGGTGGATGGCTTGGACTGTTTACTATGGGGATCATACGAGGGTCTGTGGGAATTTTCAAGGGGTTTGTGGGATTTTTAATTTGAGGTGATGGTGATGGATGAACGGAATTGGTTGGTGGGGGAAAGGGTGCGGTTAACGGCCGTTTCTCCTGATGATGTGTCAGTAATTGCTCGCTGGTATGAGGATGTTCGGTTTGGTCGCCTGGCAGATGCAACACCCGCCACCCCAAAAACGGCCGAACAACTCCGTAAATGGGTCACACAGGCCAATGAAAGTCCCAATAACTTTTTATTTGGTATTCGCCTGATTGATACCAATACAATGATCGGATTTGTAGAACTAGACGGCATTCTATGGACACATGGGGTCACTTCACTGGGTATCGGGTTAGGTGATGAGGAAAATTGGGGGCAGGGGTACGGGCGAGAAGCCATGATCCTTGCCTTGCAGTTTGCTTTTCGGGAACTAAACTTGCATCGGGTTCAGTTGACTGTATTTGCATACAATACCCGTGCCACTCGCCTGTATGAAAGCCTTGGTTTTGTTCGCGAAGGCGTGTTGCGAGAATTTTTGTTACGTGATGGCAAACGATTTGATATGTACCAATATGGTATGTTGTATTCCGAATGGGTGCGTCAGCCTTATGCCACTCTTTCAGATGGTACAGATTAACCATGTTTAGTTAATTGGGTTTTGTGAAACAAACGTAAAACTCACATTCAAATGAATGACAGGTTATGCTAGAATCTGGAAAACCGATTTTGATAATTGAACAGGCAAGGAAATTGCAAAACAGTGCATATGGAACGGGCAGGAATACAAATGGTTGAGCACCAGAAGGCTGAAGCAGTATTAAAACAGGCATTCCCAGAATTGGGAGATGCCGAAATTGCCCTGTTGGCAGCAACAGCAACGTTCGCAGATTTCTCGGCCGGAGCCTATATTTGCCATGAGGGGGATGAGGGAACAACTTTGTATGTGTTGGTTGAGGGAGAGGCGGATATTCTGGTTCATGCAGATGAAGAAGAGATTTTGGTAGATACGATTGCACCCCCCGCCTATTTTGGTGAAATGGCGTTTTTGGGGGAAACAACGCGCACAGCAACGATTCGAACACGAACGGATTGTCATGTGTTGGTGTTGGACCATGAAGATTTTTTGCCGGTGGCTCATGAGAATCCGGATTTGTTGCGCCGATTGCTACGTCAGATTATTGGACATTTGCGCCGAAATGATGAGGCGGTTATTCGTGAATTGAATGTGAAGAATGAGGCGTTGCGGCGAGCGTATGCTGATTTGGCAGAGCAGGAAGAGATGCGTACCAAGTTTATTGCTACGTTGTCGCATGAGTTGCGCACACCGTTGACTTCGGTAAAGGGGTTTTTGAGTCTGATTCAGCAAGGGGCGATTACAGGAGATTCGCTAAAGGCCGTGTTGGATTCGGTAGCCCGTAATGTGGAGTATATGGTGGGGTTGACAAATGATTTGTTGATTTTGTATGAGATGCATCCGTCGGCGCCTGATTTCGTGTATTTGAATTTGACAGATGTGGTGATTGAGGCATTGAATGCGGCGAAGGGAGCAATGAATGGGCTGGAAACGGCCGTTACCCTTGACATCGCTCCAGACTTGCCCCTCATTTGCGCCGACAAACGCGGCCTCGTTCTCGCCTTGCGTGCCCTCATCGAAAATGCCTTCAAATTCAATCCAGACAAAAAACCCATCCACATCAAAGTCTGGAACCTGAACGAAACCGAAGTGGCTATTGCTGTTTCCGATGAAGGAATTGGAATCCCCGAAAACGCCCGTCAAAAAATCTTCGAACCATTTTACCGTGTCGAAAAAGAAGGTGGACAACACCTATTTCCCGGCCTGGGAGTTGGACTGACAATTGCCCGCTTCATGGTCGAAAGACACAACGGCCGAATCCAGGTAGACAGCCACCCCTACAGCGGCAGTACATTCACCATTATCCTGCCCCAGAACAAATAACAAAGACCCCAAAAAGACACCAAATTGCCCCCTTGAAGCCGTCTCTGTTGACCCTTCCCGAAATTTGAGTACAATTCAACCCAAAATAAAAAAACAACCAGCAAAAAACACGAATCATTTTTGTAAACAAAACCTATTTTGGGTATAGTTTACATACCTCAAAATTATCGGGAAGACACATCGCCAATGTTGTAGCCACAACATTGACCCTGTGCCAATCGCATTAACAAACCAAATATATACGGGGTTCATATGTCCCATTTACTAGAAGTAAAAAACCTTGTAACCAGATTCTACACGGAAGATGGGATCGTTCACGCCGTCAATGGCATTTCATACACCCTGGATGAAGGCGAATCCATGGCCATCGTAGGCGAAAGCGGTTCCGGTAAATCAGTCAGCGTCCTTTCTGTGATGGGATTAATCCCATCACCCCCCGGCAAAGTCGAAGCTGGCGAAGTCATCCTCAACGGTCGAGATCTCCTCAAACTCTCACCAGAAGAAATGCGCCACATACGCGGCAAAGAAATAGCCATGGTCTTCCAGGATCCCATGACATCCCTCAACCCCGTTCTTACCATCGGGCGGCAAATGACAGAAGGCATAGAACTCCATCTCGGTCTTAGTAAAGAAGAAGCCAGCCAACGAGCCGCCGAAATGCTCTCACTTGTTGGCATTCCCAACGCCGAAGATCGGCTAAATGACTACCCCCACCAATTCTCTGGCGGTCAAAGACAACGCATCGGCATCGCTATGGCCCTCTCATGCAATCCCACCATCCTTATTGCCGATGAGCCAACCACCGCCCTTGACGTAACCATCCAGGCACAAATCATCGATCTTGTCAAAAAACTAAAAGAACAACTCGGCATGGCCATTATCTGGATTACCCACGATCTGGGCGTTGTGGCCGGCCTGGTAGAAAAAGTAGCCGTCATGTATGCTGGCTTTATCGTCGAAATGGGCTCAGTCCATGATGTTTACAAAGACACCAGCCACCCATACACACTCGGATTATTAGAATCCATCCCCAAAATCGACTCTAAAGAAAAACGACGTCTGATTCCCATTCCCGGCTTGCCTCCCGATCTTCTCAAAGAACCCACCCAGTGTCCCTTTGCTCCGCGCTGTCGCTATGCCATAGACAAATGCTGGGAGGAAAACCCGCCACTTGTTGCCATTGCTCCCAATCACACAGCAGCCTGCTGGCGCGCAGAAGAAATCCATGAAGGTTTACGCATCGACCTTCCTGCAGGAGAACCCGCATGAGTGAAGCAAAAACTGCAACAGCACAAAACGAATTAATCCCTGGCACAACCAAAGATGTGCTGGTACGTGTTCAGAATTTAAAAAAATATTTTCCCATCCGGCGTGGTGTTTTGCGTCGCCAGGTAGGTGCAGTACAGGCGGTTGATGGGGTTAGTTTCGAAATACGTCGCGGTGAAACATTAGGATTGGTTGGCGAAAGTGGTTGTGGTAAATCTACTACTGGCCGTACCATTCTCCAACTTGAAAAACCAACAGGCGGGCAGGTTTTCTTTGGTGATCAGGAATTAACCAACATGAGCAGCTCCGAATTGCGAAAAGCTCGCCGACATATGCAGATGATTTTCCAGGACCCCTATGCCTCATTAAATCCACGCATGACAGTTGGCAATATCATCAGCGAGCCATTGGAAATTCACAATATTGGTAACGCGGCCAGCAGAAAAGAACGGGTTCAAGAACTATTGCGATTGGTTGGATTAAACCCCTACTTCATCAATCGGTATCCACACGAATTTTCTGGTGGTCAGCGCCAACGAATTGGTATTGCACGGGCATTGGCAACCAATCCGTCTTTTATTGTGGCAGATGAGCCGATTTCTGCGTTGGATGTTTCCATTCAAGCTCAGGTTGTCAATTTGCTGGAAGACCTTAAACAGGAACTTGGTTTGACCTATTTGTTTATTGCCCACGACTTGTCAATGGTGCGGTATATTAGCGATCGCGTTGCGGTTATGTACCTGGGCAGAATTGTGGAAATGGGACACCGGGACGAAGTATATGATCACCCCCTTCATCCTTATACGCAAGCATTGCTGTCGGCTATTCCCATTCCTGATCCAGACAAAGAGGCGCGACGCAAGCGCATAATTCTGGAGGGAGATGTTCCCAGTCCAGCAAACCCACCGGCTGCTTGCCGGTTCCATACACGATGTTCATATGCGACAGATATTTGCCGTGAAGTGGATCCGGAGTTTCGTAATTTTGGCACAGACTCTAGAGAGCATTGGGTAGCCTGTCATCATGCCGAAAAGTTCAATGATTGAAGTCTTGAGGGAAGTAAAGGAGGTGATGAATAGCGAAAAGGGGATTAAGTAATAGAGGTGATTGGTTTCAGTAGATTTGGAAAAGTTTGTATGAAAAATTGGAGGAGGTTTTAGAAGATGAATAAGAAAAGAGTGGGCCTGTTATTGGGCGCGCTGATGGTCTTCGCCCTCTTGCTGGTGGCATGCCAGCCAGAGACCGTTGAGGTCGTCAAAGAGGTTGAGGTGACCCGTGTCGTCAAAGAAACGGTTGTCGAAGAAGGAGAAGTTGTTGAAGTGACGAAGGTGGTCACCGAGGTGGAAACGGTGGTTGTCACGGCAACACCTGAGGGTGAAGGTCCAGTTGAGTTTGTGGCACCAGACCCCACCACCTATCGTGTCTTGACTTTTGGCGATATTGACACGATGGACCCGAACCTGGCGTATGATACAGCCAGTGCTTCTTTGATTGAGAACGTGATGGAAGGGTTGATCTACTACAACTTTACGGACCCGAATAGTTACGTTCCGGCATTGGCTGTGGAAGTGCCTAGCAAGGAAAATGGTGGCATTTCTGAGGATGGCATGACCTATACGTTCAAGATTCGGGAGGGTGTCCAATTCCACGAGGGTGGTACATTGGAGCCGCATGACGTTGCATATACATTCCAGCGTGGTTTGCTCCAGTCGGATCCCAATGGTCCACAGTGGCTGCTGCTGGAGCCGATTTTGGGGTACACTTCTGGTGATGTGACAGAAGAAATTGCAGATGGTGCGTATGCCGGTGACCCGGATGGTTTACGGGCGAACGCCGATCCGGCTGAGTTGGTGGCTGTGTGTGAGAAGGTGAAAGCGGCCGTTGTTGCTGATGACGAGGCTGGTACAGTTACCTTCAATCTTTCTCAGCCCTGGGGTCCCTTCCTGGCAACTCTGGCGCAGTCTTGGGGTGCCATCATTGATATGGAATGGGCCATTGAACAGGGTGCCTGGGATGGTAGCTGCGATACCTGGCAGAATTACTATGCTCCCGGCTCCGAAAATGACGAATTGAGCGACAAGATCAACGGTACTGGCCCGTACATGCTGGATCACTGGACACCTGGTGAAGAGTATGTGCTGGTTGCCAACCCCAACTACTGGCGTACAGAAGATATGCCAGTATGGGAAGGCGGCCCGGCTGGTGAACCGAAGATCAAGACCGTTATCGTCCGCATCGTGAATGAGTGGGGTACCCGGTTTGCTGCGTTGCAGGCTGGTGACGCAGAAACTGTCGCTGTGCCTGTTGCCAACCGCCCGCAAGTGGATGAGTTTGTCGGCGAACATTGCGATTATCAGACCTTTGAATGTACACCTGATCCCGATCATCCAAATGCACCGTTGCGCAAGTGGGGTGGTCTGCCCAGTGTAAGTCGTACAGACGTGTTCATGGTCTTTGACATTGCGCCAGACTCACCATACATTGGCAGTGGTCAGCTGGATGGTAACGGTATCCCGACTGATTTCTTCAGCGATATCCACGTTCGCAAGGCGTTTAACTACTGCATGGATTATGACACCTATATCCAGGAAGCACTGAATGGTGAAGGTGTTCGGAACAATGGTCCGATCATCCAGGGTATGCTGGGTTATAACCCGGATGGTCCGATGTATGAGTTCGATCTGGACAAGTGCGCTGAAGAAATGGCAATGGCCTGGGATGGTGTCTTGCCGGAAGTTGGATTCCGTCTGCAAATTGCTTATAACACCGGTAACGAGACCCGCCAGACTGTGGCTGAAATTTTGCAGTCCAGTTTTGCCAGCATCAATGATAAGTATCAGATTGATATTGTTGGTTTGCCGTGGCCAACCTTCTTGCGTGCTTTCCGTGCGCGGCAGTTGCCCGTCATCGTGAGTGGCTGGATCGAAGATATCCATGACCCGCACAACTGGGCACAGCCGTTTACGGTTGGTACGTATGCTGGCCGCCAGGGCTTGCCTGAAGATCTGAAGGCACAGTTCCAGGCACTGGTTACTGCCGGTGTGCAGGAAAGCGATCCCGAAAAGCGGGCGCAAATCTACTATGAATTGCAGCAATTGCACCACGATCAGGCTATCCAGGTAACGCTGGCACAGGTTACTGGTGCCCGGTATGAACAGCGCTGGGTACAGGGTTGGTACTATCGTGTTGGTGCGTTTGGTTCTTACTACTATGCGCTAAGTCTGGCCGGAGGCGAATAAGCTGAAGGGATGATGCGCTAGAAACGGTTCTGGTGGGAGGCTTCAGGGTCTCCCACCAGATTGTTTCTTTATGAGGTGATCGTATGACAGCGTATATTGTTCGCCGATTGCTAATTTTGCCCGTGATTTTGATTGGGGTGAGTTTGCTTTTGTTTGCGATGTTACAGGTGTTGGGGCCGGTAGAGCGGTCGGCATTGTATGTGCGGGATATTCCGCATACGGAAGGGGCGATTCAGGCTATCATTAGGCGGTATGGCCTGGATGAGCCGTTTTTTGTGCAGTATTGGCACTGGATGGTGGGAAGAGAGGATCCGGAAACGGGTGAGATTGTGGGGGGGATTTTGCGTGGTGATCTTGGGTTTTCGCGTACGGGTCGGGAGCCGGTCATTGACTTGCTGAAGCGTCGTTTGCCACCGACGTTGGAGCTTGCTTTGTGGAGTATGATTCCTATTGTGGGAATTGGTATTTGGTTGGGAATTCAGGCGGCGTTGAATCATAATAAGCCGATAGATCAGGCAGCGCGTGTGTTTGCTATTTTGGGGTATTCGTTTCCAACTTTTGTGTTTGGTTTGCTGGTGTTGCTGGTTTTTTATGCGCGATTGGATTGGTTTCAGCCGGGGCGATTGTCTACGCAATTTAGCCAGGAGATTTTGAAGCCAGGGTTTACCCAATATACGAAGCTGGTGACGATTGATGCGTTGCTGAATTTGCGATTTGATATTTTTCTGGATGCGTTGCGGCATTTGGTTTTGCCGGTGATCACGCTTTCTTATCTTTCGTGGGCGTTGTTGCTGAAGGTGACGCGGTCTTCTATGTTGGAGGCCTTGCGTCAAGATTATGTGTTGACGGCGCGGGCGAAGGGGTTGAGTGAACGGGTTGTGATTAATCGGCATGTGTTGAAGAATGCGTTGATTCCGGTGGCAACGATTGCCGGTTCGACGGTGGCCAGTTTGCTTAATGGTGTGGTGATCACGGAGACGATTTTTGATTATCCGGGATTGGGTTCTGCGGCAGCGGCAGCGGCGTTGAGTTTGGATGTGTTGACGATGTTGGGGTATGCGTTGTTTACGGCCGTTCTTTTTGTCGTCGTCAATTTGATTGTGGATGTGATGTATGCCGTTTTAGACCCTCGTGTCCGGTTAGAGTAAGGAGTATTGGGAATGACCAGTTCAGCAGAAACTACAACACCCAAACGACCAGTGGCATTGGGAGAGGAGTTTTATCTGCGGGAGCAAAGCCGCCTGGAGCAGATGCTTGGTCCAGAGTGGTATCGGTTGCTCAAAGGTGTGGTGACGAATCCGCTTTCAGTTGCCGGGTTGATTATTATTTTGGGGTTTATTTTTATGGCTGCATTTGCGCCGGTATTGGCCCCCCCCCCTACCCCGAACTGGAAAACAACATTAATTCCACGTGATGGGTTTAAGCCTGAACCGCAGCCACCTGGTACGGAATGGAAGCGCAATGCGCCAGAGACAATTCCATTTTGGTATAAGACATTGACTGGTCGGGATGAATGGGTTCATTTGTTGGGGACTACGAGCGGTCAATATGATATTTTTTATGGGATTGTTTGGGGAAGCCGTACGGCGTTATTGATTGGTGGTTTGGTAGTGACTACGTCAGCGCTGATTGGTATTGTGATTGGTTCGATTGCCGGTTTTTATGGGGGCTGGGTGGATGAGGTGCTCATGCGAATCGTGGAGGTGTTTATTGCTTTCCCGTTTTTGGTTGCGGCACTGATTTTGTCTTCCATTCTGGTCCCTATTTTTGGTCGTAGTATTTGGCCTTCTTCGATTGCTTTGGTTGTGTTTGGTTGGACGGGGTATGCACGTTTGTTGCGGGGAGATATTTTGGCAACGAAGGAGCGGGATTATGTGTTGGCAGCGCGGGCCAGTGGGGCAAAGGATTTGCACTTGATTTTGCGGCATATTTTGCCGAATGCGATTTTCCCGACGTTGGTTGTGCTTTCGTTGGATATGGGAGCGATTGTGTTGAGTTTTGCTGCACTGAGCTTTTTGGGTATTGGTGTGCAGGAAGGGTATGCTGACTGGGGGCAGATTGTTAGCTTTGCCCGTGCCTGGATTTTGACGCTGGATAAGCATTGGTACATTATTGTTTATCCGGGCCTGGCTTTGCTGTTTTATGGGTTGGGTTGGAATTTGGTGGGGGATGCGTTGCGGGATATTCTGGATCCGCGTTTGCGAGGGAGTCGGTCTTAACAGGTTGGGTGAACGAATGCAGGGAGCGTTCGTTTGCCTGAAGTAAAGGTTGCTGTTGTTTGATCACTGGCGGGCTGCTGTGAGGGTAGCCCGCTTTCTTTTGGTGTGTGCAGGATAGTATGAAGCGTTTTGGGTTGTTGATTTTGTGTTTTTCGGCCGTTTTTTTTCTTTTGGGATTATGGGGGGGGCGTGTGGTGGCACAAACGGCCGTTTCTCCCACTCCCACTCGTGATCGTCTTGCCCCTCCGCCAACGGTAGAAAACCCGACTCTGGCTGATGAAGGCGCACAACTGTATTGGTTGTACTGCCAGCCATGTCATGGTGACCAGGGGCAGGGACTAACCGATGAATGGCGTGCTCAATATCCACCAGAAGACCAGAATTGTTGGGAATCTGGTTGTCATGGAGAACGGCCGTATGAAGACGGATTTACGATTCCTACCCGCGTGCCAGCAGTTATCGGGCCAGACAGCCTGACCCGATTTGCTGATATGGGGCAAGTGTATGATTTCATGCGGGCTGCCATGCCGTTTCAGGCGCCGGGTAGTCTTGCCGATGAAGAGTATCTGGCAATTACTGCCTTTTTGGCACGGGCACACCAACTGGAAACGGCCGATCCCTTCACTGTGGCTGCGATACGTACACTCTATTTGCGAGAAACCCCGACACCAATCCCGACACCAACGCCACTCCCTACCCTTGCTCCCACCCCCACCCCCGTTCCCAACTTATTATCTGGAAATGATATTGACATAAACTTGTTGACAGGAGTAGGGTTGGTCATTATCGGTATGTTGGCAGGATTATGGTGGCTGGTGGTACGGAGAAAAAGGAGATAATGGCTATTTTTGCAGATAATGAACAAAGAGAACGGCCGTTAACTATTCGAGTTGGCTTGTTAAATGGCTTGCTGACAGGACTGGCAGTTGCTATAGGCGTTTGGGGACTGGCCATCAAGGCAGTTGCGCCATTACCCCTTACACTTCGCTTTGAGCCAATTTTGTTAGGCAGCTTATTTGTCGTCCTTTTATGTGGTCTGACTGGTTGGCTAACTGCCCGAATTAATCGTTCTGGGTGGAATATGATATTTTGGCTGGGAACGGCCGTTCTTGTCATTCACATCATTGGCTACACACCCTACACAGGCCGCACCCTTCTCATCTGGCTCATAGATCATCGCTTTTGGGGCATACCCATCTACACCCTGCCCGGCATCAACTCCCTTGCCCTTCTCATAGGCGGTATCTTTCTTCTGCTGGCTCTTACCATATTAGGGCTATTCCAGGAATATCGCCTCGACACCATCCGGCAGGCAATGGGTGAAGAATGGCATATTACTCCCGGTGTTTTGGGGCGGTTACTGTTCCCCTGGCCGTTAATCATCCTTACCGGTTTTGCCACCAACAACATCATCGGCGATACCTCCTGGCAAGCTGCTCAACTGGTGCATCAAGCGATTCAGGTCAATCTGACTTATGAGGGAGACCTTTTTGCCAAAGCCCGCGCTGATGGCATTAGCTATACGGCCTTGCAAGGGGTACGTGACCAATTAACGGCCGATTACACTTTGGCTATTGGTGAAATCGATCCGGCTACCAGCACAATTTTCATAACGGCCGATTTTGACAACGGCGCATGGATTTATTGCCGTGTGCTGGCCGGACAACTTTCCTTTTGCTTTGATGCGTCTGGTCCATATACAAACGGCCTGCATAGCCTGGCCACAGGCAATGCCCTCCCCGAAACATGCCGGGGGTGTATGCCCAAAAATGGCGAGATATGGCAAGCGTGGTTTGCCGAACGACGCACCCTACTGGGAGATGAGCCAATCATAAAACGGCTGGGGCAGTGGGGAAGCCATGTCTTGATGCAGGTTTCGGCAAAAACGGCCGATTTTGTCGTCACCTGTCACTTTCAGGGCATCGTACCTGTGCGTCTGGTTAGCTGTAACGAAGGCGAATAAATCGGCATCAGCCCAGAAAAGTGCGCCCACCTACAAACATGGCCATTAGCCAATTTACAGCCGACACATCATCCACAAATACCCCATTACGTGCCCGCGAGGCGTGGATCATACGCCAGCCACCCAGACTGACCCCCACATGAGAAATGGCGCGATGATCGCCTTCGCGACCGAAAAACAGCAAGTCACCCGCCCGAAAAGGTGGTTCAACCGGTTGTCCCGCAGCAAATTGCATATCAGCATCACGGGGGATTTGGCAGCCAACCAGCCGATGAAGGAGCTGGCTATAACCGGAGCAGTCGATGCCCAGCGCAGAACAGCCGCCCCACAGATAAGGTACGCCAATGAACTGGCTGGCATCGGCGATGAGTTGTTGGCGACGGCCGTTTTCCGTTGTTGGTAAGTGGGTGAGTGGGCGCAATGAAGCGGCAGAAATCCAGCCAGACAAGCCCCCTGGTAATGTCAGAGCTGCCCATGTTTGGTGCTGTTCACTGATGGCAACGGCCGTTCCTGCCAGAATACGTCCGGCCAACGATGCATCAGTTGCCGGTGCTGTGCGCAATAAGGCTACCGGCTCAGTAACCAGATGCGTTGGCTCGGATGGAGCGTCATTTCCCAAATACGGCCGATACACCCAGCCCAAATACCCTTCCGCCAGCCGCACAAAAGCCCACTTACCTTCTTCACGCAACAGTTCCAGTTGCCAACCAAGAAGCACCTGACTGACCTGCTCAGCCAAAAAAGACGGCTCGGCATAGAGGCCAGTAATACTGGTTTGGACAGTTAGCCAGAGAGACGGCGACTGGCGGAGAACACGCAACGATTTGGTATTGAAGGTGGTTTGAGGAAATTGTTGGTGGAGTTGGGAGAGCACGGCCGTTTTCGTCTCTTCATCCAGCACCACACCCGAAAGCCACACAGTACCATCCGGACTTTCTGCGGTCGTTAGCTGGCAAAGCTGTGTGCGACTATCGGCAAACTGTTCATTAATGTGGCTGATGACCTCATCCCAGTTATGCATCTGTCACCCCCAAAGATTCACGCAAAACAACACCAATACCTGGCCTTTGGGGGAGCTGAAGAACGGCCGTATCCGAATACGTCACCCCCACAAACGGATCATTCACAAGCAACAACGGCGCATCCAGGTCTAGCCAATCAGCCAATCCAGCCAAATGGGCCATAGCCGTTACACCTAACGAACTTTCCACCATACACCCCAGCATCACCCTCAGGCCTAACTCTCTAGCCCGATGAATTATTGCCAGTGCTGGTGCCACACCGCCTACCTTCATGAGCTTGACATTGATTCCCTGTACTCCCACCGCTGCCAGTTTCTCTACATCCGCCAATGTTTGCACCGATTCATCAGCGACAACGGGCACATCTAGCTGAGACTGCACAAAACCCATCCCGCGAACATCTGTTGGCGGCACAGGTTGCTCTACCAGTTCCAGCCCGTAACCAAGCAACGGCTTCAGGCGGGAAACGGCTTCCTCTGGAGACCAGGCCGCATTGGCATCTACCCACAGGCGAACATCCGGACGGACGGCTCTGACAGCAGCCACCCGTATTTCGTCGTTTTCGCTGCCCAGCTTGAGCTTGAGGACAGGATAACTGGTCATTTGGCGGGCCATTTGGGCCATTGCTGCCGGGGAGTCTATGCCAATGGTAACGGCCGTTGGTTGCGGTGGCGGTTTAGGCAGACCCAACAACTCATATAATGAAACTCCTTGCATGCGAGCCAATCGGTCATGCAAAGCCAGGTCGAGAGCGCAGCGGGCGGGGGCTGGGCCATTGCCGCCCACCCATTCGGCAATTTCTGCAACTGTTTCCGGGAATGGGCTGCGCCGTTTGGCCATCATTTGCCAGAAGGCAATCATCTCCTCGTTGCTGATACCGTAATAGGGAGGGATGGTGCCTTCACCCCAACCACAATCGCCGGATAATCGTAACCACCAGCCATGTCGTGTTTGGCTGGTGCCATGCGCCACCCGGAAAGGGTTGCGCAATTGGAAGGTGAGTGGTTGCCACTGAAATTCATACATGGATGGAATATTCCGCAGTTTTTGATGTTACGGGGTTGAGTATAGTCTATTTGGCGTGGCTGGGCGAGGGGTGTGTTTTGCTTTGAGACAGGTGATTTGTTTGATTTTGCTGTCTTTACCCTGCCGTAATTAGTTGCTGGTGTAAATAAGTGTGTCTGGGTGGAAGGCAGCCCAGGCAAACCAGAGGAATTCGTGTCCACGCAGCCGGGTGAGTTGAGAGCCGGCGAGTGGTCCGGAAACGGCCGTTCCCCACAAATTCCACTCGCTGCCCGTTTCTGCATCCTGAAAATATGTTTCACCTGGCACAAACGTCAATATCTGGCCATCCAACTCTCGGCTAAACACCGCAGCTGATCCCACATCCCGTGATTCAGCAATAACTTCCCGATATAACGGAGACACCGTTCCGCTTTTCCAGAAGATGACCAGAGGCTGGTTGGCAATGGTGTCGTTCACAACTTGTTGTTCGGAGAGCAGGCTGTATGGGTAGGCAATGGCGACATTGTCAATTTCTACGCCCATCACCCGCATTTTGGGGGGTAAACGGCCGTCTGTTTCTCCGTCAAAAAAGCTTGTGCGTGGGTTACTCAGCGCATCGTAGTTGATATAAGGAGTTTTCCCATATTCTCGTTCTGTTCCCGAAGCATCACCCAGCAAAATACGGCCGTTTGGAAATTGCGCCCGAAACTCTCCCCAAGACACAATCCCTGCTGGCAGCAATGTTAGCTGTTGGCCGGTCATTTCCCCCACAATTGCCGTTCCGGTAAACTGCTGCCACCATGATTCTGTTTGTCGGTCATACATGATCAAATCAGCATTTCGCAAATTGCCCGTTGTGCCAAAATCCAGCACTTGCCCGTTTATGGTGCGATCGAACACCAGACCGGAATCGCAAAGCGGACAATATGTTACGACGACAGGCCGACCACCAACGACATCGTTGACAATTTCATGCCAGACCAGAATTTGCAGGGGGTAAGCACGCGCATCGTCTTGCCAGACAAAGGCCAACACGGGTTCAACATCAGCCAGCCATTGGCTGCCCTGGGCAACGGTGTCAAAAATGGGGGTGTCAATGGCGGGGATGCTGTCCCGTTGTACGCCGCCAAAACGAATTTCTTCATAGGGAACTGTATGACGACAAAAGTTGGTGCGTGGCCAGGGAGGAAGGGGAAACTGACGTTCTGTAAGTGGATTGGGGCAGGGTGAGGCAGCGTTGGCTTGTTCGGGGGTGGGGGTGTGAACTGCCGTTTGCGATACAGGTGTTATGCCCACACGCGCACAAGCAGCCAACAGTAAAATGCCAATTAAGCCAAAAAACCACCTTCGATTCTTCATCATCAGGCAGAGTAGCGCAAGTTACAAACAATAGCAGTAACGGCCGTTACCAGTTTGCCGCTAATTATCCTTTCCCCCCGTCGGCCATCACCATTTTACAAACAATTTACAAATTGATTGCAACTTTTGCCAAAACAGGCGGTATTGTCTGTTAGTAATCGTTAAACCAAGTCTCTTGTTTTTGAGCATTGGTTCTAAAAAAAGGAAGGTAAAAAATGGCTGATGTTTATACGGTTGTCTACACACTTGTTGGGATTCTGCTCAGTTTGCCCGCCTTGTTAGTGGCCTTAAATCTTCTTTTGCCCAACCTGACCGGGCGAGTGCATATTCGTCTTTCCCAAACTCCGGGACGCTCCTTCTTCCTGGGTATTCCGATCACAGCCGCTTTTCTCCTGTGGATTGCCATTACCCTCAACGTCAACAATGGAGTTGTCAAGGGAATGGGCTTCATTGGGGCATTAGTAGGCATGGGATTGGGTACGCTAGGAGCAGCTGGTATGTCCCGCCTGCTGGGAGAACGCCTGCAACGTATTTCTGGCCCTACTTCTGAATTGAGTGGCCTGGTACGAGGTGCGCTCGTATATGAGTTTGCCTGCCTGTTTCCCATTGTGGGCTGGTTCCTCTTTGTGCCTCTGGTGGGGATTATGGTGATGGGAGCGGCTGTATTTGCTTTGTTGGGTTGGCTGCCACGTCCGGCCATTGCCAATCAGGCAACTGCAGTCAGTCAGCAGCAGGCTTCAGGGTGAAAGTTTGTGGACAGACGAAGTTGAGTGGTAAAGGGTGGGTGATGAGATATGGCTTTTTCCAGACGTGAATTCCTTAAACTGGGTAGTTTGGCCGCAGTGGCTACAACGGCTACCGGGTGCAGTACAATTGGCCGCCAGATAGCTGCCAATGATTTACCAGAGACGCTGGCTGTACCAACGGCCGTTTCCACCACAGTCGCTGCTCAAACCAGCGTGGCCTGGCGCTTGCTAAACCGGGCCGCTTATGGCCCTCGCCCAGGTGACCTGGACCGAGTAACCAAAATGGGGGCAGAAGGCTGGCTAGAGGAACAACTGCATCCAGAGCAAATAGAAGATACGGCCGTTGATCTCATGATTCGTGGTCTCACCTTGTACCATATGGACGCCAGCCAGCTTATTGAACAAGAACCAGCTGATGGCGCACGCGAACTCATCGGCGCAACCATTGTCCGTGCCCTCTATTCCAACCGACAACTCTACGAAACAATGGTTGAATTCTGGTCAGATCACTTCAACATCTATCTACGCAAAGTCAAAACAATGCCTCTCCTCAAAATTTTAGATGACCGGGATGTTATTCGCCCATACGCCTTGGGTAAATTTGGCGACCTGTTGCGAGCGTCTGTGCATAGTCCGGCGATGCTTGTTTACCTTGATAATGTGCGTAACAACAAATCCCATCCTAACGAAAACTACGCCCGTGAATTGATGGAACTGCATACACTGGGCGTCCATGCAGGATACACGCAGGCCGACGTGCAAGAGTTGGCGCGTGTACTAACCGGCTGGACAATGCGACATCGTGGTCGGCGTGTCGGAGAGGTTGTGCTGAATCGGGAACAGCATGATTTTGGCGAAAAACGGTTTTTGGGGCATGTGCTGCCTGCCGGGCGCGGCGTAGAAGAAATTGAAGAGGTGATCCAGATTTTGCTGGCACACCCGGCAACGGCCGAATTTATTGCCACCAAGTTGGTGCGTCGGTTTGTGGCGGATGAGCCACCAGCTTCTCTGGTTAGTCGGGTGGCCGATACATTCCGCCAGACAGACGGAGATATCAAAAGTATGCTGCGGGTTATCTTTTTGAGTGAAGAATTTGCCACTGCACCACCAAAACTGAAACGGCCGTTTACCTACATGATCTCCGCCTTGCGCGCCCTCCACGCCGACTTGCGCCCCGCCCGCGGTTTGGGAGAATGGCTGGAACTACTCGGCCAACTTCCTTTCCACTGGCCACCCCCAAATGGATATCCAGATGTATCTCCCGCCTGGGCGACCAACCTGCTCCCGCGCTGGAACTTTGCACTGGCCCTGCTACACAATGAACTGCCGGGCGTCAATGTGCCATTCGACAAAATCTTGACAGCCACAGATACCCGCAACAGTGTCCGCCTGGTACACCTGTTTGCACAACTTGTTCTGGGACGGCCGTTAGACACCACTGCCGCCCAATTATTACAGGATTACGTTGGTACTGGCGAAGTCACCGATTCCCACATTCAGGAACGATTACGTGATGCCATCGCCTTGATGATAGCCAGTCCAGCATTTCAGTGGACATAAGCCACAAATTGGAGCGTGTACAATGCCAGTATTAAAATGCACCCACTGTGCCGAATACGATCAAATTAACCGACGGGTATTTCTGAGCAAAAGCCTGCAATCTGCTGCCGGTCTTTTATTGGGCAATACACTTGTTTCCCTGCCAGCCTGGATGCCACGCATTAGCCTGGCAGACCCGCATGTAGGGCCACGTGGAGATACACTGGTTTGTATCTTTTTACGAGGTGGGGCAGACGGCTTGAATATGGTGGTGCCACATGGTGATGACAATTATTATGCCCGTCGCCCCAACATTGGTATTCCGCGTCCTGATGATCGCAAGGCAACATTGCGCACAGTCGATCTGGATGGTTTTTTTGGCTTGCATCCGGCGCTGGATCCGTTGACTGAAATTTATCTGGCAGGTGATCTGGCTCTGATTCATGCGACAGGATCGCCAGATGAAACCCGGTCTCATTTTGAGGCAATGGATTTGATGGAGCGGGGCGCAACGACCAATGGGGATTATACGGGATGGCTGGCACGGCATTTGGCAACGTTGGATACCGGTAATAATTCGGCATTGCGGGCTGTGGGGGTGGGCAGTATGTTGCCCGCATCGTTGACGGGGGCGCTATCGGCAACCGCGTTGCAATCTATTGCCGAGTATCATTTGCGTGGGCGGGATGAACGTGTGGGGGAGATGCAAACGATTTTGCACGCGCTGTATAACCAGAACGAGGATATGTTAACGGCCGTTGCCAACCAGACATTTGCTGCCATTGATGTATTAAGCAAACTGGATGCCGAACATTACCAACCGGCTGGCCGTGCTTATCCGGAACGTGAATTTGGTCGGGCTATGAAAATGGTGGCTCAACTTATCAAGGCCGATGTGGGCATGGAAGTGGCTTGCGTAGATTTGGGTGGCTGGGATACCCACGTGGCACAAGGTAGCACAGAAGGCGCAATGGCTCGTCTGATGGCAGAACTGGCTGCCGGTTTGCGTGCTTTTTATGAAGATATCCAGACCCATGTGGCGAATGTAACAGTGGTGGTTATGTCTGAGTTTGGTCGCCGCTTGCAGGAAAATGGTGGGTTGGGGACAGACCACGGACACGGTAACATGATGATGGTGTTGGGGGGAGGTATTAATGGTTCGCGTGTGTATGCCAAATGGCCGGGTTTGCATGAGGAGCAGTTAGACGGCCCAGGTGACCTGGCTGTAACGACGGATTATCGAGATGTGTTGGGTGAGATTATTCGCAAACGGTTGAATAATCCCCAGGTTGCAGATGTGTTTCCGGGTTATACAGTGAATGAGGTGGGGTTGGCTGTGCCCCGTTCATAATCTGGATTGTAAGGTGTGCGCCGCAGAATGTACCAGACGAGAATATCAGGAGTGTGGTCTATGCGGCGCATGTTTGTTTTTTTGCTATTGGGGTTGTTTTTGGGGCCGGTAACGGCCGTATTGGCGTTTCCTGTCCCGCCTTTGCCCGATGGCAACCTTATTACCAATCCCTGGTTTCGCAGTGCCCAAAACCCCAACCGTCCCGGTTTGGATGGCTGGACAGATGCTGCTGGCCCCAATACCTATTGGTCTACCAGCCAAAAGGATTCCAATCCTTCGCCTGACAATGTGACAGGTACGGCCGCCCGTTTTGCTTCTGGTTCTGGTCAGGGTGGGGGCACAGGTCAGGGTGGGGTGGATGCGTTTTTGTACCAGGTGGTGGCTGCTGACCCGAATAAACGATTGTTGCGGTTCAAGACGCATTGGGTAACAGGGTGGATTGAACGAGCGGGGGTAACGATCTACGGGAGTGATGCGCCTGATGGTCCCTGGACGGCCGTTTGGACGCCATTGGAAGTAACACAAGCAACGTCTTCTGGCATGGTGTGGACGGAGACACCCTTGCTAGAGCAGGTGATTGAACGGGGATATGCGTATTATAAGGTGGAGCTTTTCGGTCGTTATCCGGAAGGGCGACGCCAAGGAGTGAAGTTTACCGGTGTGTATTTTAGTGTGGGCGAAGCGATTGCAGTGACTGAATTGCCTGCTGTGCCCGTGGGAACGCCGGAGCGTGTGCCTGCATCTACCCCTGAACCAACGCTGCTGCCCACGGAAACGGCCACATCAGTGCCGACAGCTACGGTAACACCAATGCAACTGCCTGCGGAAACGGCCGTTTTGCCAACCAATACACCAGTCTTAACCCCAACAGCCCCGGCGACGCCAATAACTGCCTCTCCCCCTACCCAAACCAGTCAAATCGGGTGGTTACCGTGGGCGCTGCTGCTGGTATTTGTCCTGATCATCATAGGTTTTGGGTGGTTGCGCCGCCGTTCGTAACACAAAATTGCCCCCCTGAGAATCTGTCAATGAACTGCTCTCAGGGGGGCAAGGCAAGGAATGGAAAGGCGATACAGTAACGTTACTGGTGATTAATCGGCAGCGACAGGCAAAGAAACGGCCGTTTCAAACTGCTCTTCCTCTGTGGAGCCAGTCAACGCCGTTGTCGAACTCTCACCACCAGAAATAACCATTTGCACTTCATCAAAATAGCCCGCACCCACAAAACTTTGGTGCTTGATAGCCCGGAATCCATGTGCTGCCTCCATTGCAAACTCCTGTTCCTGGAATCGTGCATAGGCAGCCATTCCTTCATTTTTATATCCACGTGCCAATTCAAACATCGCCGCATTCAACGAATGGAAACCAGCCAACGTGACAAATTGGAATTTGTACCCCATTCGTCCCAATTCCTTCTGGAATTTGGCAATCGTGGTATCATCCAGATTCCGCTTCCAGTTAAACGATGGTGAGCAGTTATAGGCCAGCAATTTACCAGGGAATTTTTCATGAATGGCCTGGGCAAATGCTTCTGCTTCTTCCAAATCTGGCTTGCTTGTTTCACACCAAATCATGTCAGCATATGGCGCGTAAGCCAGCCCGCGGCTAATCGCACACTCCAGCCCTCCTGTAATGCGGTAAAAGCCCTCTGCCGTGCGTTCTCCGGTAATAAATGGTTGGTCGTTCGGATCAATATCGCTGGTGAGTAGCTGGGCACTGTTTGCATCAGTGCGGGCAATAAGAATGGTGGGGACGCCCATCACGTCTGCAGCCAGCCGGGCAGCAATGAGCTTTTGTACAAATTCGCGGGTGGGAACAAGCACTTTGCCTCCCATATGTCCACATTTTTTGGCTGAAGAAAGTTGATCTTCAAAATGTACACCTGCGGCACCAGCCTCAATCATGGCTTTCATTAATTCGTAAGCATTGAGTGAACCACCAAAGCCGGATTCTGCGTCGGCAACGATGGGGACATACCAGTAGATGCTGTTCTGGTTTTGCATGTGCCAGATTTGGTCGGCGCGTTGCAAGGCGTTGTTGATTCGCTTGACCAGCTTGGGCACGCTGTCAACTGGATAGAGGCTTTGGTCGGGATAGGTGTGGCCAATGGTGTTGGCATCGGCTGCTGTTTGCCAGCCGCTGACGTAAATGGCTGGTAGCCCGGCCTGGACCATCTGCACGGCCTGGTTGCCAGTGAGCGCCCCCAGGGCGTGGACGTAGGGGGTTTCGTGCATGAGTTTCCAGAGTCGTTCGGCCCCCAGACGGGCGAGGGTGTGTTCGATCTGGATGCTGCCCCGCAAGCGCAGGACGTCTTCGGGGGAGTACGGCCGTTTAATGCCTTGCCAGCGGGGATTGGTTTGCCAGTCTTGTTTCATACGGCTGATTTCTTCGGGATTAAACATGATTACCTCCTGAAAATTTTCATTTACATAACGATAAAATCAATCCAGATATTTGTAAGCAGGGAGGGTGAGGAAGTCGGTGAAGGTGTTGCTGGTGACAAGTTGGGAGAAGAGTTGGGCGGCCTGAGAGAAACGGCCGTCTTCCCCATATGTCTGTTGCAATCTGGATAAAATTTCGGGAATAAGCTGCTGAACCAATTCGGCTGTAACAATACGGCCGTCATCCAGCCGGGCCTGGTTGTGAACCCATTGCCACACCTGAGCTCGGGAAATTTCGGCCGTGGCGGCATCTTCCATCAAATTGTAGATGGGCACACACCCATTTCCTCCCAGCCAGGCTGCCAGATACTGAATCCCTACGTCAATATTTAGTCGCAAACCCTCTTCTGTGATTTGACCTTCTGGTACAGCCAGCAGGTCAGCAGCGGTTACATGCACATCTTCCCGTTTGCGATGAATCTGGTTTGGCGTAGGCATGTACTTGTCGAATACCTCTTTAGCTACCTGTACCAGACCAGGATGGGCGACCCAGGTGCCGTCATGTCCGTCTTGTGCTTCTCGTTCCTTGTCGGCCCGAACCTTTGCCAGCGCCCTTTCGTTGGCTTCCGGGTCGTTTTTAATGGGGATTTGAGCCGCCATACCACCCATTGCATGAATCCCGCGCCGATGGCAGGTTTGGATGGTAAGCAGGGAGTAGGAGCGCATCATGTGGGTTGTCATGGTCACTTCTGCCCGATTTGGAAAAAGAAAGCGCGGATGATTGCGGAATTTGCGGATGGCACTGAAAATGTAGTCCCAACGGCCACAATTTAGTCCGGCAGAATGTTCGCGGAGTTCCCATAAAATTTCGTGCATTTCAAAGGTGGCCAGGATATTTTCGATGAGGACAGTGGCGCGGATAGTTCCTTGAGGAATGTTTAGCAGGTCTTGGGCCATCACAAACACATCGTTCCAGAGGCGGGCTTCCAGGTGGCTTTCCAGTTTGGGCAGGTAGAAGTAGGGGCCAGTACCTTTGGCGATGAGTTTGTGGGCATTGTGGAAGAAGAAAAGGCCAAAATCAAAGAGGGAAGCGGAGATGGGACGGCCGTTTAGATGTACATGCTTTTCTTCCAGATGCCAGCCACGCGGACGCACCATAAGGGTAGCGGTTTTTTCATTGAGTTGATAGAATTTGCCATTGGCAGGGTTGGTATAAGTAATTGTGCCATCTACCGCATCGCGCAGGTTGATTTGTCCTTCAATGGTGGCCTGCCAGGTGGGGGCGTGGGAATCTTCAAAGTCGGCCATATACACGTTTGCGCCAGAGTTGAGGGCATTAATAATCATTTTGCGGTCAACTGGGCCGGTGATTTCTACGCGGCGATCAAGCAAGTCGTGGGGGATAGGGGCAACAGTCCAATCAGTTTCACGGATTTCGGCCGTTTCTGGCAAGAAATCTGGCAACTTCCCGGCATCAATCTCAGCCTGTCGTTCCTCCCGCTTTTGTAACAACTCTCGACGCCGCTCACCAAATTCTGCCTCCAGAGTTGCCACAAAAGCTTGCGCTTCTGGTGTAAGAATTTGTGCAAATTCTGCAGAAAGAGGGGGGAGAATTTCCAGAGTGCGGGTTTGGGTTTGCATAAGCCACTTCCTCCTTGGCGAATAATTC
>RFGV01000191.1 GCA_003696605.1 Chloroflexota bacterium
CATCATTGCTCGTATGAGAAAAAATGATCCAAAATTCCATATTTGGTGATGCACTAGCACTGATGGTAGATAGAATCTCTTCAGACTGTTCAACTGGTGAGAGTTGCCTTATCCAACGCCCATAAAAAATATTTTCTTCAGCACAATACGAATTTGATTTTCCGGCCCAACAATCTCGATACCAATCAGCAGGTATAGGATTTTTCGTATTAGTTTCCAAACTAAGCTGGTAGCGGGAACCTGGTACTGCTCCGTAGTAAATATATGTGGGTGTATTTATATACCGTTTAAGCAAATATTCTTTTGTTACAGTCCGTAGATCTTCGGGCATTTCTCTTGGGGCAATCGTTGGGTAGTGTAGGCGTAAGTTGCCCGCCGGTGGATGCACATGCACCACAGTTTCAGTATAGCGCAAATTTGCAAATTTCGCGCCGCTTACCTGCCGCCGAAGGTGGGTTGGCTTAAATCACTCAGTACGGTAGGGCCGTTCTTCAAACCGGATGAACCAGCCGAAGAGATCTGGTTTTTAGATCGCGGAGTTGGGCTGTTTTATTCTTCAAATCCCGTTTTCTTATTTTTGGAGCTTATTCTGAAGTACGGCGAAATATTAACTCACCATCAGCATAGAGGATATGAAGCTGGTCACTCTCAAGAGTGTACGACTCGAATGTTGGCATGGCATTGGACAATGCATCTTCTATCTCATTAATCCCCGGCATTGAATTTGAACAGTCCACCTGGGTCGCTTCCACAAATGTAATTGTGATTCGGTTATTTTCAATCTGGTAATGCCCACTGATAGCGTTACAACCGCCTTGAAGGCTTAACTCGCCTCTATTGAATGAAATGAACAACCGGGGGTGTTCCGGTATAGCAGGTGTACTGGACTCGCTTTCAAAGGCCATCAATTCCCAGCGTGTGCCATCCAGAGGGTCCGATTCGCTGGTCGCTGGCACAATATAAGTAGGAGTCGGGGTGATCCCACCACTACCTGGCGTAGCGGTCGGCAAGCGTGCTACAGATGTTGTAGGCGTGGCGGTCGGCGCGGACACTTGTGCACAGGCGGAAAAGATGATGGTTGCCAGCAAAATCCAAACAA